>CACOZH010000013.1 GCA_902631595.1 uncultured Pelagibacteraceae bacterium
TGGATTTAAATTAACCGAAGATCAAAATAAAGCTATTAATGAGATAAATAATGATATTTCATCCAATCAACGAATGTTTAGACTTTTGCAAGGTGATGTTGGTAGTGGAAAAACAATTGTATCATTAATTACTGCTCAAAACGTTATTTTAAATGATTATCAGGTAGCTTTTATGGCTCCAACAGAAATACTAGCAAAACAGCATTTTAATCTGTTTAAAAAAATTTTTAAAGATACATCAAAAGCAAATTTGTTAACTGGCAAGACTGAATACAAAAGAAGAAAAGACGTTTTGAAAAAATTAGAAAACAAAGAAATAAATATAATTTTTGGGACACATGCTCTTTTTCAAAAAAAAATAATATTTAAAAAATTGGGTCTAATTATAGTTGATGAACAGCATAAATTTGGAGTTAATCAAAGAAAAAGATTATCGGAAAAAGGTGATGCAAATTCTGATGTTTTAGTTATGTCTGCTACACCTATACCAAGAACAATGATGATGACACTTTATGGTGATATGGATGTTACATTAATAAAATCAAAACCTAAAAATAGAAAAGAAATAAATACATATACTAAAGATGTTAAAAATATTAATGATGTAATTAATTTTATTAGAAAAGAAATTGAAAATAATAATCAAGTATTTTGGGTATGTCCTTTAATAGAAGAGTCTAAGAGAATTAATCAACAATCATCTATAGTAAGATATGAATTTTTAAAAAAAATCTTTAAAGATAAAGTTGGATTAATACATGGATCCATAGACAAAAATGATAAAGAAGAAATTTTGGATAAGTTTTTACATAATGAAGTTAAAATTCTTGTTTCTACAACCGTTATTGAAGTTGGCATAGATTTTCCAAATGCAACATGCATTGTTATTGAAGACTCAAATAAATTCGGTTTATCACAATTGCATCAATTAAGAGGTAGGGTCGGAAGAGGTTTAAAACAATCATCTTGTATTCTTCTATTCAAATCTTCTCTAAGCGAAAATGCAAGAAAGAGGCTTAAAATTCTAAAAACATCTAATGATGGCTTTTTAATTGCAGAAGAGGATTTAAAACTTAGAGGATATGGAGATCTTTTGGGCTTTCAACAGAGTGGACAAAAAACTTTTAGATTAGCTGATCCAATTTTGAATAAAGATTTGTTTAAATTAGCAGAGAACGAAATAAAATTTATTGAAAAAAATAATATAAACTTATCAAAATATAATTCACTGTTAAAACTATATGATCGTGCTGATATAATTAATGAATTAATTTAATTTTTATTTTTTTTTTCACTCGTTCCTGCTGAAACAATGAATCTTGAAGCTTCCTCAAACGACATATCTAAATATTTAATTTCATTTTTAGGAAACATAAGTAAAAAACCACTTGTTGGGTTTGGAGTTGTTGGTACAAAAACATTAACTAATTCAGCTTCAGTTTTCTCTGAGATTTCGCCTTCATTATCTTTTGTTGCAAATCCTACCGCCCAAATACCTTTTCTTGGATATTCAACTAATACTACACTTTTTTTTTGTGTACGACCTTGAGGTGCAAATGTTTCGGTTAGTTGGCCAATTGCAGAATATATTGTTCTTAATATTGGAATACGTTTAAGTAAATCGTTAAATATTTGCAAAAATTTTTTTCCTATAAAAGATAATGACAGCCCACCTACAATTGTTATAAAAATAACTGTGACGATAATTTCTAGGCCTGGAATTTTAAAAGGCAGGTAATAATTAGGATTTAGTTCTTTTGGTAATAAGTTTGATGAAAATTCAATAATAAATTTTGTCAGGTACAATGTTAGACCAATAGGTATTAAAACAACTATTCCAGTAATAAAGTAGTTCCTTAACCTTGCAAAAAACGAAATTCTTTTTCTTCTAAATGTAGACATATTAATTATAACTTGAATATATAACAAATAAAATTGCTATAATAAATAAAGCAATTAAGATTTTATTATTAAGGTTCATGGTTGAATTTATATTTATCTATATTAAAAATATCAATTAATGAATAGAAGAAAATTTATTAATTTAATTGGTTGTGGTTGCTTATCTTTTGGGCTTCATTCTTGTGCGTCAGCTCCTATCACTGATAGAAAACAGTTAAAATTGATTCCTGAGGCAAAACTAAATGCTCAAGCAGCTGCAATATATGAAAAAGTTAAATCAAAAGAAAAAATGAGTGATGATTTTAAAACTTTAAATGAAATTAAAGAAATTGGAAAAAGAATTGAGACTGCTGTTAATTCCTACTTTTTACGGGAAAATTTAACTAATCCAACATCTAATTTTGATTGGGAATATATATTAATTGAAAGCAAACAAAAGAATGCTTGGTGCATGCCAGGAGGTAAGATAGCTGTATACACTGGAATTTTAGATATAACCAAAAATACAAATGGACTTGCTGCGGTAATGGGCCATGAAATAGCCCACGCAGTTGCAAAACACTCAGTAGAAAGAGCAAGTAGAGGTGTTTTGCTACAAACTGGTACTAGTTTAATTGATATATTTAGTGGAGGTGCTTTAAGTCAAATAAATAGATCAACCGGTATGGATACAGTTGGATTAATTTCTTCAATAGGAATAATGAACCCATTTAATAGAAAACAGGAAAGCGAAGCAGATTATCTTGGAATGATTTTTTCAGCTTTATCTGGTTATGATATTCGCGAGACTGAGAAGATTTGGGAAAGAATGAGAGAGGCAAATAAAGGAAAGGAGCCTCCACAATTTATGAGCACTCATCCATCATCGACGAACAGAATAAAAAATATACAAAATTGGCTTAATGAGATAATTATTAAATATCCGCCAATTGTGTAAATAAATGGTGAGCCCTGTTGGACTCGAACCAACGACCCATTCCTTAAAAGGGAATTGCTCTACCAACTGAGCTAAGGGCCCACAAAGCGAATTCTTATAATGAATTTATTTTTTTAATCAACGCGAAAAATTATAAAATATCTGCATATTTATTATAGAAATCTTCAAAAGTCCCTTTTTTTATATGATTTCTGATTTCAACCATAAGTTCTTGATAAAAATTAATATTATTTAAGGTTAAAAGCATTGATCCAAGCATTTCGTTAGTATTGAATAAATGATTCAGGTAATTTTTTGTGTATTTATTTAAATCAAATTTTGAAACATTGCTATCCAAAGGTGTTTTGTCATTTTTATATTCTGAATTTCTAATATTAACTTTTCCTTTCCAAGTATATGCTAGACCGGTTCTACCAGATCTGGTTGGCAAAACACAGTCAAACATGTCAACACCTTTTCTAACTGCACCAAGTATATCTGATGGAGTTCCTACGCCCATTAAATATCTTGGTTTGTCAAAGGGCATTTTATTTTTTAATGCATCAAGAACTTCAAACATCTCTTTTTGACTTTCTCCTACAGCTAATCCGCCAATTGCATAACCATCAAAGTTTATTTCTTTTAACAAATTAAGAGACTTTTCTCTTAAATCATTAAATAACCCTCCTTGCACTATACCAAAAAGTGCTTTATGAGGATTTGAACCAAATTGCTTTTTTGATCTTTTTGCCCAATACATAGAAAGTTCCATTGATTTTTTTATAAGTTCGTAATCATTTGTATTTTTTGGACACTCATCCATGACCATTAAAATATCTGAATTTAAACCAATTTGAATTTTTATACTTTCTTCTGGACTTAATATAAATTTTTTTCCATCTATATGTGAATTAAAAATTGCACCTCTCTCTTTATCTATCTTATTTAATTTTGATAAAGACATCACTTGAAAACCACCAGAGTCGGTTAATATTGGCAATCTACAATTCATAAAATTGTGTAATCCACCCTGTATTTTTATTCTTTCCACCCCTGGTCTGATCATTAGATGATACGTATTTGATAAAATAATTTGGGCTCCAGTTTTGATAATATCGTTTATAAATGCGCCCTTAATCGTTGCCTGAGTGCCAACGGGCATAAACACAGGGGTGTCTATATTCCCTCTGTGGGTTTGAATTTGACCTAATCTCGCGAAACCATCTTTTTGAATGACATTAAAAGAAAAATTTTTTAATGACATTAAGTTATTTTTTTTTATTCAGATCTAAAACTAATTATTTTGTCAGGGTTTGAAACAGAGCCATTTGGACCATCTCCTTTGGTAATTTTATCTATATTTTCCATTCCTTCTATAACTTTACCAAATACAGTATATTGTCTATCTAAATGTGGAGCAGCTTCAAAACAAATAAAAAATTGACTATTCGCACTATTAGGATCTGAGGATCTTGCCATTGATAAAGTACCTCTTTCATGAGGAATATCATTAAATTCTGCTTTTAAATCAGGCAGGTCTGAGCCACCCATGCCAGCTCTTTGTAAGTTAAAATTGGTGTCAGAAGAATTACCAAACTTTACATCTCCAGTTTGAGCCATAAATCCATCTATAACTCTGTGAAAAACAACATTGTCATATTTTCCAGAATTTGCCAGCTCCTTTATTCTAGCAACGTGATTTGGTGCTTTATCAGGAAAAAGTTCTATTTTCACTGTGCCACTTTTAACTTTTAAAATCATAATATTCTCCTTTGCATTTACAGTAGATAAATTTATTAAAATAAAAAATATAGCTAATTTTATTAAATTCTTCATACCTTTTTTTTTATTTCTTTAATAACACTTTTTGTAATAAATTTTTTTAAATCTCCTTTTAAAATTGCAATTTCCTTAACAAGTCTTGATGATATAACCTGATTATCAACATCTGACATCAAAAAAATAGTTTGAATATTTTCATTCAGTTTTTTATTCATTCCAGCTAACTGAAATTCATATTCAAAATCAGAAACAGCTCTTAAACCTCGTAAAATAATATTTGATTTATATTTTTTACAGAGAGTTGTTGTTAATGATGAAAATTTAATAACTTGTATTTTTTTTGTAGAAACTTTCATGTCATTATGTAAAGAATTTTTGATTAAATAAATTCTTTCATCAGTTGAAAATAAATGGTCTTTGTATCCATCTTCAGATACTGCAACGATAAGTTTATCAAATAAATTTACACCTTTTTTTATTACATCTATATGTCCAAATGTAATTGGATCAAAAGTTCCAGGATATATTGCAATATTTTTCATTTATTTAAATAAAGTTATCATCTAATTTGATGGCAGAAACAACTTTTTCATTATTTGACAATTTAATTATTCTGACACCTTTAGTATTTCTTCCAGCTATTCGAATCCCTTTAACATTGGTTCTTATAACTTTTCCCTTATCTGTTGAAATTATTACTTCGTCCTCCGCAGAAACAGGAAAAGAAGAAGATACATTGCCATTTCTTTGAGATGTAACTATATTTATAATACCCTTTCCTCCTCTATTTGTGACTCGATAATCTAAATGAGACGTTCTTTTACCATATCCATTTTCTGTAATTGCTAAGAAAAATTTATCAGATTTACTTTTATCATTTTTATTAATGTTTGAATTTTTTTTGATATGATCAATTATAGAGAGGGATACAATTTTATCATTTTCCGTTAAATTAATACCTCTTATACCTTTTGAGGATCTTCCTTTGAAGACTCTAAGCTTATTTGACTCAAATCTAATAGATTTTCCAGATTTAGTGCTTAGAACAATATCTTGGTCATTTTTACATATTTGAACACCTGCGATTTTGTCATTTTGATCAAGCTTCATAGCAATCTTACCAGCTGCATTTATGGAGCTAAAGTCTTCAAGATTATTCTTTCTAATTTTGCCGTTAGCAGTTACAAAAATTAAATGATAATCTTTCTTTTCTGATATATCTTCAGGAAAAGCCATTATGGAGCTTATTGTTTGATGATTTTTCCACTGTAAAAGGTTTGAAACAGATTTTCCTTTGGAAACAGATGTGCCCTCAGGAATTTTCCAAGCTTTTAGCCTGTATACAAGTCCTTCTGAAGAAAAGAATAAAACCTGAGTGTGTGTATTTACTGACAACGTTTGAACAACAGAATCTTCCTCTCTTGTTTTGATACCAGATTTACCTTTGCCTCCTCTTTTTTGTTGTTTAACGTTACTTAGGGCTCCTCTTTTAATATATCCCTGAAGAGTGACAGTAATAATTACTGACTCTTTTTGAATTGTTTCCTCAATATCATAATTTAAAACAGCATCTATTATTTGTGTTTTTCTTGGGGATGCATATTTTTCTTTTATTTCTTTAAGCTCGCTACTTATAAGATTAAATAATTCTTTTTTTGAATTTAATATTTTTTTAAAACCAATTATTGACTCTATTAGTTTTTTTAATTCAATTTCTATTTCGTTTATTCCTAAGGCTGTTAATTTTTGTAACCTAAGATCTAAAATTGCTAAAACTTGCTCTTCTGTAAATTTATAAATATTTTTTGTTTTTTTATTTTCAACAAGTTTAATTAATTTTGTGGATTTATTTGTTATCCAACTGTTTTTTAGTAATTTATCTTTAGCATCATCTGGTGATTTAGAATTACGTATTATTTTTATTATCTTATCTAAATTATCAATACTTACTGATAGTCCTATTAAGATATGAGCTCTTTCTTCAGCTTTTTTTAAATCAAACTTTGTTCTTTTTACTATGACTTTTTCTCTAAAAATTAAAAAGTTTTCTAAAAAATCTTTTAAGTTACAAGTTTTTGGTTTTTTATCTACTATAGCAAGTGTATTAAAACCAAATGAACTTTCAATGGAAGTAAATTTATAAAGTTGTCTTTTTATGGTTTCAGGTTCGATGCCTCGTTTTAAATCTATTACTACTCGTATGCCCTCTCGGTTAGATTCGTCTCTTATATCGTTTATACCTTCTATTTTTTTCTCTCTTACTAACTCGGCAATTCTTTCATTTAAAATAGATTTATTAACTTGATACGGTACTGAAGAAATTACCAATCTTTCTCTATTGTTTTTTAATTGTTCTGTAGAAATTTCTCCTCGTATTTTAAAAGAACCTCTCCCGGTTTTATAACCTTGTTTTATAATATCTTTACCTATAATTAATCCACCTGTTGGAAAATCAGGCCCTGGAATTAATTTCATTAACTCTGGAATTTTAATATCTCTATTGCTTATCAAAGCAAGAGTTCCATCAATAATTTCTCCTAGGTTATGAGGGGGAATACTTGTTGCCATCCCAACTGCAATTCCCCCTGCCCCGTTTACAAGTAGGTTGGGAAATTGTGCAGGAAGTATTTCTGGTTCTTTTTCTGTTTCATCATAATTACTTTTAAAATCAACAGTATTTTTATTGATATCATCAACTAAATGTTGAGAGACTTTTGAAAGTCTTGTTTCAGTATATCTCATTGCTGCAGGCGGATCACCATCGATAGATCCAAAATTTCCTTGGCCTTCAATTAATGGTAAACTCATTGAAAAGTCTTGAATCATTCTTACAAGAGCATCGTAGACTGCTTGATCACCATGTGGGTGATATTTTCCTATAACATCTCCTACAATTCTTGCAGATTTTCTAAATTGTTTTGCCCAATCAAAACCACCTTTATACATTGCATAAATAATTCTTCTGTGAACAGGCTTAAGTCCATCTCTTATATCTGGTAGCGCTCTACTTATTATTACGCTCATTGCGTATGATAAATAAGATGAACTCATTTCATCATACATAGATATAGAGCTAATTTTAGATTTATTAACTTCAGTCAGCTGATCGTTTTTCATTAAAAAGGAATTTCGTCGTCTAAATCAGTGTTGTTTTGTGTATTGCTTTGATCGAAGTCGTTGTTTTTAGCAGTTGAGGTATTAGATAAACTATTTGGACTAGATCCACCCAACATTGTTAGTGTAGAGTTATATCCTTGAAGAATAATTTCTGTAGAATATTTATCTTGTCCACTTTGTTCATCTTTCCACTTTCTTGTAGAGAGTTGACCTTCTATATAAACTTGGGCACCTTTTTTTAAATACTGTTGGACTACGTTAACGAGTCCTTCATTAAATACAACTATACGGTGCCATTCTGTTTTTTCTTTTTTTTCACCTGTATTACGATCTTTCCAAGATTGACTAGTTGCAAGACTAAGCCTAGCGACACTTTTTCCATTTACCATTTGTTTAACTTCAGGATCGGTTCCTAGTCTTCCAATTAATTGTACTTTATTTAAACTTCCTGCCATAAAATTAGTATTTTTGAGATAATTTAATATAACACATTTTACCTTGAATATTAATTTTATTAAACTAAAGCAACTAAATAATGATGAAAAAAATCGTAATAAAAGGAGCAAAAGAGCACAATTTGAAGAATATATCTTTGGAAGTTCCTAAAGATAAATTTGTAGTTATTACTGGTCTATCTGGATCAGGAAAATCATCACTCGCTTTTGATACAATATATGCAGAAGGTCAAAGACGTTATGTTGAAAGTTTGTCAGCTTATGCAAGACAGTTTTTGGATAAAATGAAGAAGCCAAATGTTGATTTGATTGAGGGGTTGAGTCCAGCTATATCTATAGAACAAAAAAATACATCAAAAAATCCCCGATCAACTGTAGCAACTGTTACAGAAATTTATGATTACATGAGGGTTCTTTATGCAAGAGCTGGTATACCTTTTTCTCCATTTACGGGCAAACCTATCCAATCACAAACTATTAGTCAAATTGTTGACAGAATCAAACAACTTCCAAAAAAATCAACAATTTATCTTTACTCACCAGTTGTAAGAGGCAGAAAAGGAGAATACAAAAAAGAAATATTATCCTATAAAAAAAGAGGATTTAGAAAAATCAAAATAGATAGTAAAATTTATGATATTGATAAAGTCCCAGAATTAAATAAAAAACTAAAACATGATATATCAATACTAGTTGACAGAATTGTAATAAATTCCTCTCTTGGAAATAGATTAGCTGAATCAGTTGAAACTTCGATAAATTTATCAAATGGGTTACTATTTGTTGAATTTGAAGATGAGACACTTCCTAAGCAATATAGAAAAATTGAAAAATTAATATTCTCAACAAAATTTGCATGCCCGGAGAGCGGGTTTACAATAGAAGAAATTGAGCCTAGATTATTTTCCTTCAATAGCCCCTATGGTGCGTGCGAAGAATGTGAAGGCATTGGTGTTAAACTTAATGTTGATCCAAAATTAGTAGTGCCTGATGAAAAGAAAACTATTTCTGAGGGTGCAATTGTGCCGTGGGCAAAATCTACTTCACTATATTATGCGCAAACATTGGCTTCATTAGCTAAACATTATAAATTTACACTTGATGAAAAATGGAAAAATATTTCCAAAAAAGTAAGAGACATAATTTTATATGGCTCTGATGATGAAGAAATTAAATTTTCATACGACGATGGATATGAAAAATACTCACATAAAAAAACTTTTGAGGGTGTTATTAATAATTTAGAAAGACGTTACTTAGAAACAGAAAGTGATTGGATGAGGGAAGAGATATCTCAATATCAATCTGATACAAAATGTGAAAAATGCAATGGTTATAGACTTAAAGATGAGGCTCTTTGTGTTAAAATTCAAGATTTAAATATAAGTCAAGTTACTGAAAAATCTATAATTCAGGCTAAAGAGTGGTTCTCTGAATTAGAGGAAAAATTAGATTCTACTAGATTAAAGATTGCGCAACATATTTTAAAAGAGATAAATGAAAGGTTAGACTTTTTATTAAATGTAGGATTAGATTACTTAACCTTATCACGAGAGTCCGGTACTTTGTCTGGTGGTGAATCTCAAAGAATAAGATTAGCATCTCAAATTGGTTCTGGACTGACTGGT
This sequence comes from uncultured Pelagibacteraceae bacterium, assembly GCA_902631595.1. Taxonomy (GTDB): domain Bacteria; phylum Pseudomonadota; class Alphaproteobacteria; order Pelagibacterales; family Pelagibacteraceae; genus Pelagibacter. Next base: position 9,801 of record CACOZH010000013.1, read on the forward strand.
GTTCTGTATGTTTTGGATGAACCTTCAATTGGGCTACATCAAAAAGATAATATTAAACTCATAGATGCATTAAAAAGACTAAGAGATTTGGGAAATACAGTTATTGTAGTCGAGCATGATACTGAAACTATGGAGAGTTCAGATCACATAATTGATCTTGGCCCAGAAGCAGGACACAAAGGAGGTATTGTTGTAGCTGAAGGTTCTTGTGAAGATATAAAAAAAAACAATAATAGTATTACAGGTAAATATTTATCAAATAAAAGTTTTATACCTGTTCCTAAAAATAGAAGATTGGCAAAAAATGGTAGATATCTTGAAATTCTTAACGCTAGTGGAAACAATTTAAAAAACGTAAATTTAAAAGTGCCTCTAGGTGCGTTTACATGTGTAACTGGAGTTTCAGGAAGTGGTAAATCAACTTTAATACTTCAAACTTTATATAACGCTTTAAATCTTTATTTAAATAATAACAAAAGTAGAAAAGTACCTTTGCCTTTTAAGGGAATTAAGGGGATTGAATTGATCGATAAAATTATAGATATTGATCAGTCTCCAATTGGAAGGACACCAAGGTCAAATCCAGCAACATACACAGGTGCATTTGGACCAATAAGGGATTGGTTTACTAATTTACCTGAATCAAAAAGTAGAGGTTATAAGCCAGGTAGATTTTCATTCAATGTTAAAGGTGGTAGATGTGAAGCTTGTGAAGGTGATGGTGTTATAACTTATGAGATGCACTTTCTTCCAGATGTCTATATAACTTGTGATGAATGTAAGGGAAGTAGATACAATAGAGAGACGCTTGAAATTAAATTTAAAGGTAAAAATATTTCAGATGTTTTAAATATGACTGTAGATGAGGGTTGTGATTTTTTTGAAAATATAAACACTATAAGAGGTAAATTACTAACACTAAAAAAAGTTGGTTTAGGGTATATAAAAATTGGACAACAGGCTACAACTTTGTCTGGAGGCGAAGCTCAAAGAATTAAACTTGCTAAAGAATTATCAAGAAGATCTACCGGACGTACAATTTACATATTAGATGAACCAACTACTGGATTGCATCAACATGACATTAAAAAACTATTAGAAATACTTCATACATTTGTTTCTACTGGAAATACCGTAATTGTAATTGAGCACAATCTTGATGTTATAAAAACCGCAGATCATATTATTGACATAGGTCCAGATGGTGGTGTAAAGGGTGGTGAAATTATTGCTGAGGGCAAACCCGAAGATATTGTGAAGACAGCTATAAGTTATACTGGTAAATATTTAGCTCCACTTTTACTGTCCAAATATAAAAAAATTGCCTAAAATAACAATAAGTTGTATAAATTAATATGATAGCAATTCTTCAATCACTTTCAAAAACAATTCATTTTTCTTTAGCTTTAGCAATACTTTTGTTTTTAGGTCTTTATTTTTTAAATGGTGGCTTTGATATCGATTTGCTGTTTTGGAGCTGGTTATTAAGATATATCCACGTTGTTGTCGGTATAATGTGGATTGGTTTGCTATGGTATTTTAATTTTGTCCAAATTCCTAACATGGGGAAAATACCAGATGAACAAAAACCTGCCATTGGAAAAGTTATTGCACCCTCTGCTCTATTTTGGTTCAGATGGGCCGCTTTTTTTACAATTTTATCAGGTTTGGTTTTGGCTTATATTAATGGATACATTCATGATGCAATGACATTAGGTATTAACTCCGGTGGAGGGAAAAATACAGCAATAGGAATTGGAATGTGGCTAGGTTTGATAATGGCATTTAATGTCTGGTTTATTATTTGGCCAAATCAAAAGAAGGCATTGGGTATTGTAGAAACTGATATAGATCAAAAAGCAAAATCAGCAAAAATTGCTATGTTATTCTCTAGAGCAAACACTTTGCTCTCTTTGCCAATGTTGTTATCTATGGTGGCAGCTCAAAATCTGTATTAAATTTTTTCGTCCTCTTTTTTAACCACAGTGGAATGACTTACATTTAAATTTACTAAAATCGGGTTTGCAATAAAAATAGATGAATAAGTTCCGATTATCACTCCGAGTATCATGGCAAATGAAAATCCTCTTAAAATTTCTCCTCCAAGAAAAAAAATAGAAAACAAAGCTAATAATGTAGTTACAGAAGTTAAAACTGTTCTTGATAAAGTTTCGTTAATTGATTGATTAGTTAGTTCAAAAATTTTGATATTTGCATATTTTTTTAGATTATCTCGAACTCTGTCGAATATGACCACGGTGTCATTCATAGAATAACCTACAATAGTTAAGACCGCAGCTACAATTGATAAGTTTATTTCTAATGAGAGGAAAGAAAAAATACCTAACGTAATAATTACATCATGAAATAAAGCAAGAATTGCACCTAAACTAAATTGCCACTCAAATCTTATCCAGATATAAAAAAGCATTGCGACTAAAGATATTGTGATTGCAATAATACTTGATTTAAGTAGTTCTGAGCTCACTTTTGGTCCAACATTTTCTACACGCCTAAAATTTATATCTGGAAACGATTTTGATATTTCATTCTTTAAATTATTAATAAATTCTGGATCATTAAGATTTTGTTTTTGAAATTTTATAATATAATCTTTGCCATTCCCAAAATTCTTAATATTTAAATTAGATAAATTGGATTTACTAAATACATCGCGAACTTTAGACACAGAATGATCTGACGTATCAAGTCTAATTTCTATTAAAGTTCCTCCCTTAAAATCTACACCATAATTTAAGCCTTTAAAAAATAGAAAAAAAATAGATATAATAATTAAACTTATAGAAACATACCCAAAATGTTTGTAATATTTGTTAAAATAAACTATTTTCATTTAAATCAAATTTAATTTTTCTTTATTTTTTTTTACATAAATAGAGCTAAGCAATCTTGCAATAAAGTACACTGAAAATAATGTTGTTAATATTCCAATACCTAAAGTTACAGAAAATCCTTTTACTGGACCTGACCCCATAACAAATAATATAACTGCTGCAATCAGAGTTGTAATATTTGCATCTATAATAGCTGTTCTAGATTTTACGTATCCACTATCAAAAGCTATAATAAGATTATTTTCTTTTCTTATTTCCTCTTTAATTCTTTCAAAAATTAATACATTGGCATCAACTGCCATACCAACAGTTAATATTATTCCTGCGATACCTGGTAAGGTCAATGTAGCCCCAAATAAAGTTAATACACCAATTAAAAGAAACAAGTTTGTAATCAAAGCAATATTTGCGATGAAGCCAAAAATTCTATATTTGTAAATCATAAATAATACTACAAATGTAAAACCTACAATTAATGAGATAATTCCTGCTTTAATTGAATCTTTTCCTAAATCAGGCCCAACTGTTCTCTCCTCAATAATATTCATTGGAGCAGGAAGTGCACCAGATCTTAACAAAAGTGCTAAATCTGTAGCGCTTTGAAAAGTGAAGTTGCCAGATATTTGTCCAGATCCACCTAAAATTGGTTCTCTTATTGATGGGGCGCTAATAATTTTACCATCTAAAATAATTGCTAGTTGTTTACCGACATTTTCAGAGGTAGCCCTTCCAAATTTTTTTGAACCTACCCTATCTAAAGTAAAAGATACAATCGTTTCATTATTTTGAGTGTCCATTCTTGCTTTAGCATCTACAAGATTATCACCATTTAAGATTATCCTCTTACTAACGTTGGCTTGGTCTACACCATTATCGAATTTTAAGATTTCTGTTCCAAAAGCATCATTTTCAGTTGAAGACACAAATTGAAAAGTTAAATTTGCAGTTTTTCCTAAAAGAGATTTAATCCTAGCAGGATCATCTAAGCCAGGTAATTCGACTACTATCCTGTTTTTTCCTCTTTTTAATATGTTAGGTTCATTTGTTCCAGTTTCATCTACTCTTCTTCTCACAATTTCAACTGCTTGATCTAAAGATGAGTTATTTAATAAAACAATACCATAATCAGAAAGATATAATGAAAAATAGTTTTCTGAATTTTCAACAACATACTGATGTGTTTTAAATTTATCAAAATAAGGATTCAAATCACTATTTTTATCTTCTAATAAATTTTGAATAAATTCAATAGACTCAAATTTGGTTTCAAATAAAATTTTATTACTCTGAATTGAAAAATTTTTTACATATAAAGATTTTTCTTTAAAAATTTTTTTTAAATCAACAAGTTTATTTTGTAAAGTTTGAGATATTATAGGTTGATTGTCTATTTCCAAAAGTAAGTATGATCCACCTTGCAGATCAAGACCAAGATTAATTTTATTTTTTAAAAAATTGTCATCAAATTTAAAAATATTTGACAAAGCAATATATATAAAAAATAATGAAATAAAAATAACAGTTATAATTTTGATTTTAGAAAAATATAACACTTAGACTTAAATTATTTTTTTATTTCTTGATTATTGACTAAAGCTTGAATACCAGTTGACTTCACTACTTCTACTTTTACATTATCTGAAATTAAAACTTCAACTTTTTCACCATCAATAATTCTTTCTATAGTACCAACAATTCCTCCTGATGTAACAACCTTGTCACCACGCTTAAGATTATCTACCATTAATTTATGATCTTTGACTTTTTTTTGTTGCGGTCTTATCAAGAAAAAATAAAAAATAACAAATATTAAAATTAAAGGTATAAATTGTGCAATTCCTGAATCCATAAATCTCCTAATTAATAAAATTTTTTATACCAATTATTTAATTTTCTCAACTGCTAATTGGTGAAATTTTCTCAATATTATTCATATATGGTATTAACACTTCTGGGATAATTATGTTTCCTTCTTCATCTTGATAATTTTCCATAACTCCTATTAATGTTCGTCCCACTGCTAAACCACTCCCATTGAGAGTGCCCACAAAGACATTTTTATTGTTTGAATTTTTATATCTTGAGTTCATTCTTCTAGCTTGAAATGTGCCACAAGACGAGCAGCTTGAGATTTCTCTGTATCTTTTTTCTGAAGGAAGCCAAACTTCAATATCATATGTTTTTTCAGCACTGAAACCCATATCACCAGTACATAGAATAATTTTCCTATAAGGTAGCTTTAATTTATCCAAAATTGATGTTGCACAATTTGTCATTCTTTCTAATTCTTCTAAACAATTTGAATTTTCCACAATACTAACTAATTCGACCTTATAAAATTGATGCTGACGAATCATTCCTCTAGTATCTTTCCCATAGCTTCCTGCCTCTTTTCTAAAACAAGGTGTAGATGCAACAAATCTCAAAGGTAATTCATTTTGCTTAATTATTTGATCCTTTACAATATTAGTTAGTATTACCTCTGCCGTTGGTATAAGAAACTTTCTATCCTCATCCTTATCCAATTTCACCTCAAATTGATCATTTTCAAATTTTGGTAATTGTCCAGTACCAAACATAGTATTTTCAGATGCCATTAATGGAGGAGATATTTCTTTGTAACCATTTTCCAACACATGCATATCTAGCATAAAGTTTGACAAAGCGCGTTCTAACATGGCTAATTTATCTTTTACAAAAACAAATCTCGAGCCACTTGTTTTAGAAGCCAATTCAAAATCAAGCATTCCTAAATTTTCCCCTAATTCATAATGAGATTTTTCCTTAAAACTATTAGATTTAATTTCACCTTTTACTTCGATAACTTTATTGGAGCTCTCATCAAACCCTTCGGGAACATCATCATTAGGCATATTTGGAATTGATGAAAGTATTTTATCCAATTTAAGTTTTAGTTTTAGTTGTTCATCTGACAATTTTTTTATATTTACAGATATTTCTTTTGATTTTTTAAATAATTTTTCGTCCTTGGATTTAGAAATATCTTTTTTTTGATTTTCTAATTTTTCTTTTTCCTGAATTAATTGTCTATTTTTTTTATCTAGATCAATTATATTTTCAAGATTAGTTGTATTATTTCTATTTGAAATTTTTTTTTTGAATAAATTAAAGTTGTCGCGAATAAATTTTAAATCATGCATTTTCTTTTTCTCTTTCACGTTTCAAATTTTTAGACTCAATTAAGCTTACCGATAATATTGATAATTCATATAAAAATAAAAGTGGTATTGCCAAACCAATTTGAGTAATAGGATCTGGAGGTGTAAGTATTGCTGCTGTTCCAAAAATTATAACTACAACATATTTTCTTCTTTCTTTTAAAAACTTTGCATCAATTAATCCAATTCTTGCAAGTAAACTTAGGACTATAGGTAATTGAAAGCTTAAACCGAAAGCAAATATTAATTTCATTACCAATGATAGGTATTCATTCACCTTTGCCTCTAATTGTATAGGTAAGCTGGTGTTTAAACCAGCGCTTTCAAATGATAAAAAGAACTTAATAGCAAGTGGCATAATAAGATAATAAACAAGCATTCCACCTAATAAAAATAGTATTGGGGTTAAAACTAAATAAGGCATAATTGCTTTTTTTTCGTGCTTATATAATCCTGGAGCAATGAACTTCCAAATTTGAATAAGAAAATACGGACTTGTAGCAAAAAAAGCTGCAAAAAATGAAACTTTTAAATAAGTTAAAAAAGTTTCTTGAAGTGCTGTGAAAATTAACCTTCTTTCAACACTGTCATCTTTTACAGCCTCAGCATACGGTTCAACTAAAAAACCATATATATAATCTGAAAAAAAATAGCATACTATAAATAGAATTGCCAAAAATATTAAAGAATGAATAAGTCTTTGCCTTAATTCTGTTAAATGACTTACAAAATTTGTTCCTTTGTCAGGCATCTTTTTTTTCCTCAGTTATATTTTCTTTATTTTTAATTTTGTTATCAGAACTATCATAAATATTTTTTGCTTCGTCTTCTAATGAAGTTACTTCACTTTGTACATTTGAAACATATCTCTTAACTGAGCCTATCCAGCTACCTACTTTTTTTAACATAATTGGAAAGTCTTTAGGACCAACAACTATAATTGCTATTGAGACAACTATTAAAATTTCTAACCAGCCAATTTGTGGCATTGGAATTAATTACTATCTTTAGAATCTTTGTTTTCTTCGGAAACATCTTTAGGTTGGTTTTCATCAATAGCATCGGAAGCCATTCCCTTTTTGAAACTTTTGATACCTTTTGCTACATCGCCCATTAAACTAGATATTTTCCCCCTTCCGAACAGGAGAACAACTAGAATTACTACGATAGCAATTTGCCAAAAACCAATACTCATAATTTATTTATATACCTAATATTTTTTTTTTAAAGGATCTTTTTAAAGATTTTCTTCTTCAGATAAAGTGTCTTGTAGCATTTCATCTATATTAGAGTAAATATCATCCTTTTTAACATCCTGATTTTCTTTATAAAATTTTCCAGTTCCAAATATTGATTTTTCTATAGAAGATGTATCTATTAATCCAGCTGCACCTAATTCATCAACTGTAGGCAAATCCGATAATTTTTGCAGATTAAAATGACTTAAAAAATCATCCGATGTTACGTACTGTATTGGTTTACCCGGAACATCCTTGCGACCACCAGGTTTAACCCAGTTAAGTTCCATTAATATTTCTAATGTATTAGTGCCAAAAGCCACCCCACGAATATCCTCAATTTCAGCTCGAGTAACAGGTTGGTGATATACAATAATAGACAATGTCTCTATTGCAGCTTTAGAAAGTTTCTTTTCAATTGATTTTTGTTTGGATAGTATATTTGATAGTTTATCAGAAGTTCTAAATGACCATTTATTGGAAATACAAACTAAATTGATACCTCTATTTGTATAAAAGCTTTTTAATTTCTCAAGAGCTTTTTCAACATTATTTTTTTTTGTTATTTTACTTTCAATAGATTCTATATCAAGTGGAGTGCTAGAAGCAAACAAAACTGCTTCTATCTCTTTTTCTTGATCTGAAACCTTAAAATCAGGAAATTCCACAATATTTGTTTTTTTTAATTTACTCATTATTTCTAATATATATTTCTCCAAATATTTTATCTTGTTTAAGTTTAACATTTCCTTCTTTAACTAGCTCCAATGAGCCAGCAAAAATTCCTGCACTTCCTGTTTTTTTCATTTTTTTATTATTTTTAAAAAAGGGAGGTATTAGATCTTGAAGTTTTTTCCAATCAGATAATTCATTTTTTAAATCTTCAATTCTCTTTATCCCTTCTTCCATTGTGAAGACTGGCAATTTAGGAATATTTATTTTTTGAAAATCTTTGGTAGAGATAATAGTCGCATAGGTTTTTAAGACGTCAAACAATTTTAAAGAATAATGTGATATATTATTACTTTTAATTTTGATATTCATGCCTCTCATAAAAATATCTCGACCAAGTCTTTTTCTTTTTAACATTTGATCTGAAAGCAATCTTATTAGTTCTAATTTCTTAAGTTGTAATTTTAGACGATCTGCAATTTCAATAGCTTTAAACTCCTCCTCTTCATCTATAGGAAGAAGTAATTTTGATTTTAAATAAGTTAACCAAGTAGCCATTAGAAGATATTCAGAAGCAATTTCCAAATTAAGATTTTTTGTATTTATTATATAATCGTTAAACTGATCAGCAAGCATTGTTATAGATATTTCTTCCAGATTTACTTTTTGTGATTTGGCTAGGTCCAATAGTAAATCTAAAGAACCTGTGAAGTTATTTAAATCAATATGTAACTCATTAGAATCAAAGTTTGACATAATTAAACTTAACTTAAATAATCGTAAAATTCAGATGTTTTTTTTAATATAAAAGGACTTACTTTTGGAGCAATTTTTGCAAGTTGCATCATTTCCTCCATATTTGCATTACAATGCAATACTAAGTTGCATCCGGCTTGAAAAGCCTTCTTTACATTTTCCTTAAATGGATATTTCAATGCTTTCATGGATATATCATCTGAAATAATCAGGTTTTTGAAGCCAATTTTACTTCTTATATATTTAATTCCTTTTTTGGAATGAGTTATGCAATCGTTTTTATCTATTGAATTAAATATAATATGAGCAGTCATAGCAAAAATTGTATTTTTATTTTTAAATAAGGAAAAATCATTTTTCTCTAAGTACTTTAAGTTTTTATTAATTTTAGGAAGTTTGAAATGTGTGTCTTTTTTTGACAATCCATGACCCGGTATATGTTTAATTACTGTAGCAATTCTATTTTTTTTAAATAAATTGATTGTTAAAGAGCCAATTTTATCTATAACTTTTTTATTTTGAGAATAAGATCTGTCCCCAATAACATTATGTGAAAATTTTCTCCTTAAATCTAATACTGGTACAGTATTTATATTTACTCCAATTAGTTTTAAAACATAAGAAATTTGATCAATATAAACGTCTAAATAAAGATTAAATTTTTTATGATTTCTTTTATAAAGTTTACCAAAATAGTTAGCTGAAAACATAGAGTTATCAACAATTTTTTTTAATCTGCTTACTCTTCCTCCTTCTTCATCAATTAAAATTGGATAATTTGGATCATTAAAAATTTTTTGGATTGATTTAGTTAATTCTCTAACTTGTTTGATATTGATTATATTTCTTTGGAAAAGGATAATACCCCATGGTTTATATTTTTTAATAAATAAATATTCTTTTTTTGACAAACTAGTTTTTTTAATGCCACATATAAAAGATTTTCTTAATTTAATTTTCACGGTTAATTAGTTCCCAAAAAGAATATTTTTTTTTGTCTGAGCTTTTATCATTATTTAAATATATAATTATATTCTCTGTATCTTTTTTTATTATTGGTAATTTGTTTTCATATAAAATTATATTTTTTTCAACTAAATTTAATTTAGTGTACGTTTTTTTTTGATTTTCATCAGATTTATAATATTTAATTGAAAAAAAGGTAAACAAAATAATAATTAAAAAAAATATTAAATATTTGATTTCCCTTATCATCACATTTTTTCTGGGGTTGAGACACCTATAATTTTCATTCCAGAAATAATTACATTTGAAATTACTTTTAAAAAAATTAATTTATCATCAGAAATTTGTTTATTCTCATTTAAAAATCTTTTTTCAATATTATTTTTTCCCAAATTCCAATATGAATGAAATAAAGATGACAGTTCATATAAATAAATTGGAATTCTGTGGGGTTCTAATTTATTACTAGACATTTCTATACATTTTGGCCATTCAGATATTTTTTTTAAAATATCAATTTCCTCATTTGTGTACTCAAATTCGTATTTAGAAAAATTTACTTCATTATTAATATCTTTATTAATTTGTCTAAATACAGAACATATTCTTGCATAACAATATTGAACATAATAAAGGGGGTTGTCTTTTGATTTTTCTATAACGTTGTCAAAATCAAAATCTAACTCAACATCACTACTTCTATTCAACATAATAAATCTAGTTGCATCTTTGCCAACTTCATTAATTAAGTCATCCAAAGTTATATAATCACCTTTTCTCTTAGACATTTTAAAAGGTTTTTTATCTTTAATTAGTTTAACTAATTGGCTTACTTTGCAAATTAATTTGCCTTTTGAGTTAGACAATGCGTCTACAGAAGATGAAATTCTTTTTATATAACCGGCATGATCAGCTCCTAGTATGTTAATATAATAATCATATTTTCTATCTAGCTTGTTTTTGTGATAAGCCACGTCGCTTGCAAAATATGTCCACGCT
>CACOZH010000014.1 GCA_902631595.1 uncultured Pelagibacteraceae bacterium
TATTTTTTATAGTCATAAAATGTAGGTATTGAGAAAAAAATAGCTGTGCCAAAAAAGATTATGAAAAATACAATAACTAGATGAAAAGGATCTTGTTCTTTAAAAAAATTACTTTTAAAAGGTAAGTTAAACGAATCTTTTTTCATGATTTTAAAAATTACTTATACAACTAAAATTTGAAATGTTAAATTTTGATTATTTAAATAACTTAAATGAAAAGCAAAAGGAAGCTGTAACTTATTTAAATGGACCACTACTAATAGTTGCTGGGGCTGGCTCAGGCAAAACAAAAGTACTAACCTCAAGGATTTGCCACATCATTTTGTCTGGAAAGGCAACACCGAATGAAATTTTGGCTGTAACTTTTACCAACAAAGCGGCAAGTGAAATGCTAAGCAGAGTTTTAAAAAATTTAAAAAAACAAAAATTTGGAATGCCTTGGATCGGAACTTTTCATTCGATATGCGTTAAAATATTGAGAAAACATGCAAGAGCTGCCAACTTGAATTATAATTTTACAATTGTAGATCAAGATGATCAAAAAAAATTGATAAAAAATATTTGTAAATCAGAGGATATTGATACGAAGAAAATTTCCCCAAATTACATATTGAACATTATAGAAAAATGGAAAAATAAGGGCTGGTATCCAGAGAATGTTATTTTAAAAAAAAGTGAAAGATTAGAATCATCTTTCTTGAAAATTTATAAAATTTATCAATCAAAATTAATTGACTTAAATGCATGCGATTTTAATGATTTGATACTTCATTGCATTAAAATTTTAGAAAATAATCCTGATATTACGAAAATGTATTCGAAAAACTTCAAATATATTCTGGTTGATGAATATCAGGATACTAATTTTATTCAAAGTAAATGGTTAAATCTTTTATCTCAAGAAAATAAAAATATTTGTTGTGTAGGTGACGATGATCAATCTATTTACAGTTGGAGAGGGGCTGAAATTAAAAATTTTTTAGAATTCGATAAAACATATGAGAATACAAAAATTGTTAGGTTAGAAAAAAATTATAGATCAACCCAAAATATTTTATCTGTTGCATCAAGTCTCATATCAAACAATGAAAACCGAGTCGGAAAAACTCTTTTCACAGATGGAGAAGAAGGTGAAAATGTTTATTTAGATGGTTACAGAAGTGGTAAAGATGAGGCTATAGGCATTAGTGAGAAAATAGAAAAACTCAAAAATAAATTTAATTTAAACAATATATCAATATTAGTAAGAGCAATTTTCCAAACAAGAGAATTTGAGGAAAGATTTTTAAAAATTGGAATACCATATAGAATTATTGGAGGTACAAAATTTTATGAGAGAGCAGAAATTAAAGATTGTATTGCATATTTAAGAATTGTTAATCAGCCTAGAGATGACTTATCTTTTGAAAGAATTATAAACGTACCTAAAAGATCAATTGGTGAAACCACAGTAAAAGGTATCTATGATTATGCTAAACAACATGGATACTCCCTTGAAGAGGGCTCAAAAAAAATGATTGAAAACAACTTAATTAAACCAAAGCCAAAATTGGGATTAAGTTCAATTTTAAACTTATTAGATAAATGGAGATATGATTTAAAAAAAAAAATAAATCATGTGAAGTTATTACAAATCATTTTAGATGAATCTGGATATAGTCAAATGCTTAAAGACAAGAAAGATTTAGAAAATGAAAACAGATTAGAAAATATAAAAGAGCTTTTGAACGCAATGAAAGAATTTGACAATCTTGAGAGTTTTTTAGAGCACGTTGCTTTAGCTACTTCAATTGATCAGGATTGGGAGGGTCAAAAAGTAAATTTAATGACTATGCATTCATCTAAAGGTTTAGAATTTGAAGTAGTTTTTTTGCCTGGCTGGGAAGAGGGTTTATTTCCTCATCAAAAATCAATTGAGGAAAAAGGTCAAAGTGGATTAGAAGAAGAGCGAAGATTAGCTTACGTGGGCATAACCAGAGCAAAAAAAATTGCACACGTATCCTTTTCCATGAATAGATTTTACCAAGGAGATTGGATTAATAGCATTTCATCCAGATTTATTGACGAACTACCAGAAAAAAATATAGAAAAAAATAATCAATTTCTTCAGGATGAAAATGATGATATGGATTTTAATCAAGATATTGATTACGAAAGTGAAATAAAAAGTCCAGGCTGGTTAAGGTATCAAAAGAAAATTAAACAATGACATCGGTGACAAAAATAAAAAAACTCCTAAATTCTTACAAAATAGATGCTTATGTGGTGCCTAAAAACGACGAATTTTTTGGAGAGTACGCTTTTCCAAATAGATTAAAAACTGCAACAAATTTTTCAGGTTCAGCAGGATTTTCAATTTTTACTAAATCAACAAATTATTTATTTGTTGATGGAAGATATTTAATACAAAGTAAAATTGAAAGTGGTAGAAATTTCAAAATTATTGAAATTCCATATATATATCCAAAAGATATTTTTAAAAATGATAAAGTAAAAAAAATTGGCTATGATCCAAAATTATTTACTTCCTCAACATTAGAGAGATATTTTGGTTACAAATTTCAATTAATACCAATAAAACAAAATTTTATAGATTCATTCTTTTTAGAAAAAAAAAATAAAATAAATAATTTTTTTATAATAGGTGATAATATTGTTGGTGAGACTGTTAAATCTAAAATAAATAGACTTCGTCAAATATTAATTAAAAAACGTATTAATAATATATTTGTTTCAGCGCCAGAAAATGTTGCTTGGTTATTAAATATTAGAGGTAATGATAATCCAAATAGTCCGATACCAAACTGTAGGCTTATAATGGATAAATATAAAAATATTTATTTGTTCAGTGATTTAAAAAAAATATCAAAGATACAAAAAAAGATTAAATATAGAAAAATTCGATTTCTAGATTTTAATAAATTCTATGATGTATTATCTAAACTAAACAATAAAAATATTATAATTGATAAATTAACCTGCTCGATCTATTACGAGAGTTTAATTAATTCTAAATTTATAATAAAAGATTACGAGGATCCAATTTATTATTTGAAATCAATAAAAAATAAAGTTGAAATAGAAAATATGAAATATGCGCACATAAAAGACGGTGTTGCCCTTACAAAATTTTTGTTTTGGATTAAACAAAAGAAGAATTTTGGATTTGACGAGTTTTTTTTAGAAAAAAAATTAGAATTTTTTAGAAAGAAAAGTAAGGACTACATTTCTCCAAGTTTCGATACAATTGCTGGGTCAGGTCCTAATAGTGCAATTATTCATTATAGATCATCGAATAAATCAAATAGAAAAATTAAACAAAATGATATTTTTTTGTGTGATTCAGGAGGACAATATAAATATGGAACCACAGATGTTACGAGAACTGTATGTTTTGCAAAACCTTTAGAAAGAATCAAAAATATTTTTACCCGAGTTTTAAAAGGGCACATAGCAGTTACTCTAAATGACCTTAATAAAGTTAAAAAAGGAAATTTAATCGATAAAAAAGCAAGAGCTTCTCTAAAAAGAATTAATTTAGATTATGGTCATGGTACTGGACACGGAGTAGGTTTTTTTTTAAATGTTCATGAGGGTCCTCAGGCAATTTCAAAATTTAATTCTGTCGAGCTTAAGGAAGGAATGATTGTTAGTAATGAGCCTGGCTACTATGAAGAGGGAAAATTTGGTATAAGGATTGAAAATTTAGTGTATGTAGAAAAAATAAAAAATAAACTATATTTTAAAAACTTAACAATGGCTCCTATCGATAAAGATTTGATAAATGAAAAGCTATTAAGCCCAAACGAAAAAGATTATCTTCTAAGATACAATCTGGATATTTACAAAAATATTTCTAAATACTTAACTAAGCCTGAAAGAAAATGGCTACTTCAATCGATTTAGTTAAAAAGAACAATTGCCAATAAGATCATTTGTAAAAAATTTATTATAACAGAGGTAAAATGTGAAATTTTAAATTTTTTATCTTTATTCTCATCTCTAAACTTATTTATTAAGGGCATTAAAATATAATTTGAAACAGCAAATAAAATACTTATTGATAAAATTAAATAAAAGTCAGTATTTAATAAATTTAAAAATAAAAGAATTGAAAGAATTAATAAACTTATAATTAAATTTAAATTATAATAATATGGAAATATTGTTCTTATATATACCCTTGCATTTTCTTCATTTAATGATTTGAAAGTTATCGGAGCCACAACAAAAGAAAAAAAAATCATTATGCCTAAAATTATACTTGCGAGATAAATAGTAATTTGTTCCAGCATATATTTATAGCACTACTTCAAATCCTTCAAATTTTGGTGCTCCTAAATATAAATCCTTATGCTGCCCAGCATTCTTATGAGCAAGTCTAAAAGCCTCAGATTTTGTCCAATTTATAAAATCGTCTTTAGATTTCCAAATACTATGAGATGCGTAAAGTGAGAATTCACTAGTCTTGTCACCTTTTACTAAATTAAATTTTTCAAAACCCTCTACATCTTTTAAATGAGTGTCTCTTTCTCTCCAAACTTTCTCAAATTCCTCTTCTTTCCCAGGAACTATTTTAAATCTATTCATTGCTATAAACATATTAGGTTTTTATTTAAGATAAGATAATTTTTATGCCTAACAGATTGTCGCAGAAATATTGCTAAATTAGTGAGGTTTTATCTCCAAATCACAAAGTTTATTTAATATTAAATTAGTAAAATTAAAAATAATATCTATATAAGTGTTATGGAAGATCTAAACAAACATTATAAAGCAAAAAATCTAAGTGATACCATTGCCTTAGGATTTACAAAATTTCTGAGACTATTGGCTGATACATTCTTTAAAAAAAGATATGGTCATAGAGCTGTAGTTTTGGAAACAGTTGCCGCTGTTCCAGGAATGGTTGGGGGAATGTTGTTACATCTTAAATCTCTTAGAAAAATGCAAGACGAC
This sequence comes from uncultured Pelagibacteraceae bacterium, assembly GCA_902631595.1. Classification (GTDB taxonomy): domain Bacteria; phylum Pseudomonadota; class Alphaproteobacteria; order Pelagibacterales; family Pelagibacteraceae; genus Pelagibacter. The sequence continues at coordinate 4,960 of CACOZH010000014.1, forward strand.
AAAGGTTGGATTAAAATTCTTCTTGATGAAGCGGCTAACGAAAGAATGCACTTAATGACATTTATTGAAATAGCAAAACCTACTCTAGTTGAAAGGGTTATTATTATGCTAGCACAGTTTATATTTATTATAATGTACTTATTTATTTATATATGCTCTCCTAGAACGGCTCATAGAATAGTAGGCTATTTTGAAGAGGAAGCAGTGATAAGCTACACTGAATATCTTAACGAATTAGAAAGTGGTAAAATCAAAAACCAACCAGCTCCTGAAATAGCAATTAATTATTGGAATTTACCACTTCATGCTACTTTAAAAGATGTTGTTAGAGTTATTAGAGATGATGAAGCAGGTCACAGGGACGTTAATCATAAATTTGCTAGTATTCTTGACGATAGAAAGCAGAGTATAAAAAAAGAAAAAGTAAAAAGTGATATAAATCTTAATAAAAATAATTCTTGATTTTATCTAGCTTAATAATTGATCTAATTCTTTTTGATCTATAATCTTAATACCTAACTCCCTTGCTTGATTTACTTTTTTCGATGTTGGTTTTTCACCAATAATCAAATAATTTAAATTTTTATTTATAGAACTTAAAATTTTTCCAGAGTTTTTTTCTATTACAGATTTAGCTTCAGCTCTACTCACATTATTTAACTTTCCAGTTATCAAAAAACTTAAGTTTTTAAGTTTTCCTGAAACATTATTTTTTTCATTTTCTATTCTAAGATATCCAAATAAATCTTTCACAACCTTCAAATTTTCTTTGATAGAAAAAAATTTTTTTAGTGATGTGATTTGAGTTTCTCCAATACCGTCGATATTTGCAAATTTATCAAAATCGTAGTTTTTGTCTATTTTAGCAAAATTCTCTTTTTTTATTAAATGTTTTGATAATAGTTTTGCATTTTCTTGACCTATGTGTCTTATCCCTAGGGCAAAGATAAATTTATTCAGAGATAAATCTTTAGATTTTTCGATTGAATATTTTAAATTTGCAACTGATTGAGGTCCCCACCCATCTAATTTTTCAATTTTTTTAAAGTCTAACCTGAATATGTCCTGAGGGTATCGGATAAAATCATTTTCCCAAAATTTTTCTACTACCTTCTTTCCTAGTCCATCTATGTTCAAGGCATCTTTTGAAACAAAATGTTTAATTTTTTCAATAGAAATTTTTTCACATGTAAATCCCTCTGAAGAACACCTTTTAACTGCATCAAATTTTTTTGTTAGATTATTAAATTCTTTTTCGACTGATGACCCACAAGAAGGACATTTATTTGGAAATTTATATTTTATTGATTTTGAACCTCTTTTTGATAGATCAACTGATATTACGTGTGGTATTACATCTCCAGCTCTTTCTATTTTAACAACATCTCCTATTCTTATATCTTTTTTATTAATTTCATCCTCATTATGTAAAGTTGCATTTGAAACTACAACACCGCCAATATTAACAGGATCAACTTTTGCAACAGGAGTAAGTGCACCGGTTCTTCCCACTTGAATTTCTATGTTTAAAATTTTTGAAAATGAGTAAGCTGCAGAAAATTTATGAGCAGCTGCCCATCTTGGTGCATTACCCACAAAGCCTAACCTATTTTGAAGTTCAAAATCGTTAATTTTGTAAACCAAACCATCCACATCATATTCCAATTGAAATCTTTTTTTTTCAAAATTTTGATGATTATCAATTAGATCATCTATTCTTGATATAACACTGTTATGGTTGCTTGTTTTAAAACCCCAATTTTTTAAAGATGTTAAAAAATCAGACTGTTTTTTAAATTTATTATTTTCAAATAGACCAAAGGTATATGCTATAAATTTAAGTGGGATTTTTTTGGTTTCTGTGGAATCTTTTTGTCTTAGCGAGCCAGATGCTGCATTTCTTGGATTTGCAAATTTATCTTTTAATATTTCAAAGTCATTTTTTTTAATATAAACCTCCCCTCTTATCTCTATATGATTTGGAAAATTTTTAGATTTTATAAGATGAGGTATGTCTTTTATTGTCTTTAGATTTTCTGTAATAACCTCTCCTTCATTTCCATCTCCCCTGGATAGCCCTGTCACCAGTTTTCCATTTTGATAAGTTAGAGATGCTGATATACCATCAATTTTTGGCTCTACGCTATATTCAAATAAAGCTTTTGTCTCCAGTTTTAAAAAATTTTTAATTTTTTTTTCGAAATTAATAAGATCATCTTTGTCAAAAATGTTTGATAATGACAACATAGGAACTTTATGTCTTTTCTTGAGAAAATTTTTAGATGGTTTAAAGCCAACATTTTTTGATGGGGAGTCTTTATGATCTAAAAAATTATATTTTTTTTCAAGCTCTAAAATACTAAATTTTAACTCATCATATTCCTTATCAGTTATAGTAGATTTATTTTTTGAAAAGTATATCTCGTTATGTTTTTTTAATGTTTTAATTTTATTTACATACTCTTTTTTTATTAGGGATTTTTCTTCCATTAAAATATTTTAGATTTAATTTTTTCAATTAAAGAATCTTTATTTTGGTCCTTTTTGATCTTTATTGATGGTTTTTTATAATTTTTGTTAAATACTTTATAGGATTTTTCATACCATTCACTTGATTGATAATTATAACCCAACAAATATGCATATTTTTTTGCCTCCTCCTCTAAACCTAAAATATAATGTATTTCAACCAATCTATATAAAGCCTCTTCAATAAATATGGATTCATCGTAATTTTCAATGACGTTTTTGAATCTGTTAATAGATGGTATCCATTTTTCTTTATCAAAATAATATCTCGCTAAATACATTTCCTTAGAGGCTAAAACTTCTTGAATTAAATCTAATTTAAATTTTGAATCAATTGCATAATCTGTGTTTGGAAAATTATTTACCACAAACTCAAAATATTTTTTAGATTTTGATATTGCTCCAAGATCTTTGGTTTCATCTACAATTTGATCATAATAAGAAATTCCCAAAAGATAATATGCATAATCAGTGCTAGGATGATCGGGGTAAGTTTTTAAAAATCTTTCAAGTTCATATATTGCATCTGGATAATAATCATAACTATAATAAGAATAAGCAGCCATTAAGGATGCTCTTGGGGCCCATTTAGATTGAGGAAATAATAATTCTGCTTCACTAAATTTTTTTGCTGCAGTTAAACCATCTTTATCCTCAAGAGCAGCCAATCCTTCTTCATATGCATCAATCATTTGAAGACCAATTTCCTTCTCTTGTATAACTTCAGTGGTAATTTCTTCTTTTGAGCAAGAAGTTAAAAATAATGAAAAAAATAAAATAATTATAGTAACTAAACGCATAAGTATTTTTTAGCAGAAAATAAAAAAATTACTATTTTTATGCGATTGATTTTAGATCAGATCTATCTAAAATTTGATATGGTAAAGTTTTTTCCTTGATTTCTATCACTGTAAAATTAGAATTATCTGAAAAAAGTTTTCTGAGTATCTTATTTGTTAGTTCGTGACCACCCTGAGAAGTTGTAAGTGAGCCAACAATTCTATATCCTGACAAGTATAAATCTCCCATACAATCAAGTATTTTGTGATTTACAAACTCATTTGAATTTCTTAATCCACCTATATTTAAGATTTTATCATCATCAACAACTAATGCATTTTCTAAACTACCACCTTTACCTAATCCTACTTTTTTAAGTTTTTCTACATCTTCGTATAGACAAAATGTTCTTGAATAAAATATATCTTTTAAATCGTCATTAAATACATTAATTTTATTTCTTTGAGTCTGTATAATTTTATTCTCATATTTAATTTCAAAATCAATTTCTGAAGAAACTTTTGATTGATCAAGAGAAATATGTCTAACACCATCTGTGTATGTGACTTTTTTATTTATTTTGATTAACTTAATTGGTGCAGTTGAAGATTTAATACCTGCTGATAAAATATTTTCTACAAATACCTTTGCTGATCCATCCAAAATTGGCAATTCTTGAGAATTTATCTCAACAATTAAATTATCTATACCTATTCCGTATAATGCTCCCATAAGATGTTCAATCGTAGAAACTTTTGTACCTTGGCTATTTGATATGGTTGTACAAAGAGTGGTTTCACTCACATTTTCAAACGTAGGGAAAACCATGTTGTTTTTTAAAAGATCAACTCTTTTAAAGATAATTCCGGTATTTGGGGTTGCAGGAATAAGTTTTAATTGAACCTTATTCCCAGTATGAAGGCCTATGCCATTAAAAATTATACTTTTTGCGATTGTTTTTTGATTTAAAATAGACATGTAAAAATTTATACATAATATCATTACATAAAAACAAACAACTTATGTTACAGAAAATTGCTATTTTCTAGAAAAATATTCGAAAAATTTTTCAAAAAAACCTTTATTTTCAAGGTTTAAAATAGAATTCTTTGGTTGAATTTTTTCTACTCGTTTAACAAATTTTATAGCACTTTCTAGCACATCATGTTTATTCTCATCAATTATGGACATTTCATTAATAAAATTAAATTCACTTCCAAAACTTAAAAGGTTCTCATTTAATACCTTTGATCCATTTCCAATAAAATAAAGATTTAAATCAGAATTTAATTTTTTATTTTCAATAAGTGGACATTTTAGAAATAGTAATTCAACTATCTCCTCTAATCTCGCATTAATAATATCTTTGAGTAAATTGTTTTCTTTATTGCCAACATTTTTTGAAAATTTTATCTTATGAGCTTCGGCTATTCTATAATCTATTTTTAAAATTTTTGAAATGTCTTTTGTGACATGGTCTCCTCCAATATGAATATTGTTTAAATATAGAAGTTTATTGTCCCAAAATATTGTAAGACAGCTTTTTTTTAAACCAATATCAATAAATGAACTATATCCAGAAATATTTAATTTTTCAATTAATCCAAGTGATTTAATTAAGCTAGTACAAAATATTTCTTTAAGGGTAATGTGTTTTTCAAAAAATAAATTCTTAATTTTTTCGCATACTGTCTTATTTACCATTATAAATTTAAGTTCCAAAGTTATCTTATTTACATTTTTTGATATTTTTTCTAAATTTTCTATTACTTCTCCGTCAAAAATTAATTTTGATTTTATAATATGTAAAATTTCTTTTTCTTTATTATTTATTTTAATAATTTTTTTACTTTCATTAATTAAATAATCAATATCTTGAGAAGTAATTAACTTTTTATCATAATTTTTTTGAATAGTGTAATCTAATGAATTAACAGTAGATGAGTCTATTAACATTAAAATTTCATTTAAATGATTTCCCAATTTTTTTTCAGCATTTGTAATTAAATTAAAAATTTTTTGATTCACATCTTGAGCATCTCTTGTAAAGTCAAATTTTTCTTCAAAATATAAATTCTGATTTGGTATTAAATTACTAAATATGGCTAAACGCACATATGTTGATCCAAGTTCCATTATTGGTAAAGATGTTTTAGTTGTATTCATGAAATTATTATTTTATTTTTAATTCTCATATCAATTGTTTTGATATTTTTTAAATTTGGATCTTCAATAAATGTTTTAAGTTTACTAATCGACAGATCTATTTCACTTATTGGTAGCCTTATTAATAATTGGTCTTTATAAACTAAATCCCACCTATTAGATTTAAAACAATAAAACTTGTTGAAATTACTTATATTAAAACCGTTTTTTATTAACTGGTTTCTTAAGTTAAAAAATTCATCAATTTTGAATTTCCCAAATATTTTTGGTAAATCGTTATTATCTAATTTTTTTTTTATTTTTTTACCATTTTCCCCTAGATATATTTTCTGATTATTTTCTATAAAAGATGCTAATAAATTTGTTTTTTTTAAGTGTATTTGAATAGATGAAGGATATACTTTTTTTACGGAAAACTCATTTATTAAATTATATTTGTCAAAGGTTTCTATTAAGTCATCTTGGTTGATTGTGTAGATGTTGAAGTTATAGTATTTATTTAAGGAATTTATTATTTCTTTATTATAATTTTCATCTAAATCACTATTTAAAATAATTCTTTGGATTTTAAAAAAATTGCTAAAATAATAAATTGAATTTTTATTATGTATACTCAATAAAATAAAAAGAATAATAACATAAAAATAAATTTTACCTTTATCTATTAATTGAAGCATTATTAATTATCCATTTTATTAAATTGTAAAAAGAAATTCCTTTAAACTTTGCAATTTCTGGAACTAAAGACAGTTCTGTTAGTCCAGGTTGTGTATTTACTTCTAACAAATAAAATTTATTGTTGTTATATCTAAAATCGCTACGAGTTATCCCTTTGCATCCAGTAATTTTGTGAGCTTTTAAAGCTAAATTCTCTACCTCATTTAATTTTTCTGACGGAAGATCTACTGGAAGTATATGCTTTGTTTTAGCTTTTTTGTCGTACTTTGCCTTATAGTCATAAAATTTTCTTTTAGGAACCAATTCTATTGTTCCCAAACTCTTATTTCCCATAATTGCAACTTGTATTTCTCTACCTGGTATATACTTTTCAATTAATATTTCTTTTTCGTTAGTAAGTTTTTTTAAATTGCTATAAAAGTTGAATTCATTGCAGATATAAACTCCTACACTTGACCCTTCATTTATTGGTTTTATTACCACTGGAAATTTTAATACTTTTTTTACTTGTTGCAAAATTTTCTGAAAATTATTTTTTAAATCTGGTTTAAATATCAATGCTTTTGGCGAAAGTATTTTATGTTTGTTAAAAATTTTTTTTGAAACTATTTTGTTAATACATATCGATGATGCACTTACACCGGAGTGTGTGTACTTAATTTTTTCATTTTCTAATATAAGCTGGATATATCCATCTTCACCATATCTTCCGTGTAAAGCGTTAAATACGACATTTGGTTTAAATTTTTTTATTTCTTTTATAAATCCATTTAATGGGTCTAATATTTTACAATTATAATCATTTTTAATTTGACCAAACACTGCTTTAGCAGTTTGAATACTTATTTCTCTTTCTTTAGAATAACCTCCTGCCAAAATTAATATTTTTTTTTTCATTTAGATGAAGTTAAAATTATTTCTAATTCAAGATTAACCCCTGTTTTCTTATATACATTTTCTTTTATAAAATTGATAAGATTTTTCATATCTCTCGATGAAGCTTTTCCTTTATTGATAAGAAAATTACAATGTTTTATGGAAAGTGTGGCATCTCCAAACATTTTATTTACCTCTTTAATGTCGATTGACTTACTTATCAATTCCCATACTTTCTTATTTGTTTGATGTATAGGATTTTTAAAAGTACTGCCTCCTGTTTTTACTCTCTGGGGTTGTGAGAGTTCTTTTTTAATTTTCAAGCTCTCAATTTTTTTTTTTATAATTTCTTTTTTCGAAGTATTTCCTTTAAAAGTTCCACTTAAAAAAATTAAATCTTTTGATAAATTACTTGATCTATATTGAAATTTAATATCTGAAGAAGGTATTGTTAAAATATTACCATTAAAATCAATAGCTTGAACTGATACGATTATATCTTTAAACTCTCTACCATAACAACCCGCATTCATCCTTATTCCTCCACCTACTGAACCTGGTATGCACGATAAGAATTCAAAACCATCAATTTCACTTTCCATAGCAAATTCGGAGACCTTTTTATCTAAACAAGAACTTCCAGAAATTATTAAGTTTTTATTTAATTTTGATATATTATTAAAATTCTTACCAAGTTTGATTACTACTCCGTCGTAAATATCGTCATCAAAAAGTATATTAGATCCAGCACCTAAAATAAAAATTTTACCCCTCTTTTCATATTTTTTTAGAAAAGTTGATAGATCCCTTAAAGAATTCGCTAATAAAAAAATCTTTGTAATACCTCCTATATTTAGCCAATTCATACGTGACAAGTTATGATTGAAATTTAATCGAGAATTATCGGAGAATTCAATTTTTTGTAAATCATCTAATGTCATTAAATCAAATTTTGTAAATTTCGCATCCAATTAGATATAGTTCCTGCCCCCATGCCAATCACAATCATATCGCCGTATATATTTTGCTTAGCAAACTTCGCCAGCTCTCGCTCATTGTTTATCATTATTAAATCAACTTTTGAATTTTTAATTATGTCTTTTGCAAAGTTATAATATTGAAATTTTAATTTTAGATTTTCTCCAGCCTTGTGAATTGGACATAATATAACTTGATCTGAATATTTAAAACATTTTGTAAATCTTTTTTTTAAAGCGTTTAATCTCGAAATCCTATGTGGTTGAAATACTGATATTATTTTTTTTGATTTATAAACATCTCTAACAGACTTTAGTAATTCGTATATTTCGGTTGGGTGATGGGCATAATCGTCAAAATAAATGCTTTTTTCATGTTCAAAAATAAAATTAAATCTTCTTTGAACACCTTTAAATTCAAAAATAGCTTTTTTGATTAAATTTACAGAAATACCCATAAGAATTGCTATTGCTATTGCAGCACAACAGTTTTTTATATTATGAATGCCAATAAGTGGAATTTGTAAAGATTTTATTATTTTCCTATTTTGATTTGGTAAATTGATCTCTATATCGAATTTAGAAATATTTGTTAGAAGATTAATATTTTTAATTCTAAAATTCGATTTTTCATGTTGTCCGTAAGTAACTATATTTTGGTTTTTAATTTTATTTAAAATTGACCTATTATTTTTATCATCTAAACATAGAAGAGTTTTTCCAAAGGAAGGGGTTTTTTCTGCAAATTTAATAAAACTTTTTTTTAGGTTATCAATTTTTCCATAATGTTCAAGGTGCTCATCATCTATGTTAGTTATAATTGCATAAGTAAACGGAAGTTGCAAAAAACTACCATCAGACTCGTCTGATTCTAACACGCACCATTCTCCCTTGCCAAGTTTGGCGGTGTTTCCAATGGAATTTATTACACCACCGTTAATTGTCGTTGGATCTAGTTTTGATTTTGAGAAAATAGTTGAAACAATAGATGTTGTTGTTGTTTTTCCATGTGAACCAGCCACTACAACATTTTTATAAAGTGAGACAATATTTGCCAACATTTCTCCTCTTTTATAAATTGGTATTTTCATTTTCTTTGCCTGAGAATATTCAGGATTATTTTTTTTAATTGCTGATGAAATAACAACTATAGTAGCATTCGTTAAATTTTTTTTCTTATGTCCTATTTGAATATTAATTTTATTTTTTTTTAATCTATCAATATTTTTGCCACTTTGTTGATCAGTGCCTTTTACATTAAATCCCAAGTCTTTCATTATTAATGCTAAACCACTCATTCCTATTCCACCGATTCCAATAAAGTGGATAATTTCTTTTTTTCCTAGACTAATTTTCATCTAAATAGCTTATTATTTTTTTGTTTAAATTTTCCCAACTAATATTTTCACTAAGTTTTTTTAAATTATTTTTCTTTTCAATATACTCATTTTTGTTATTCATAATTTCGATAATTTTTTTGTATATATCACCAGAATTAAAGTTTTTCTCTTCTAATATCCAGCAACAATTCAGATCAGCATATCTTTTAGCATTAAATAATTGATGATTATCGGTTGCGGATGGAAATGGAACAGCAATAAATGGGATATTTAAGTGACAAAGTTCTGCTAATGAGGATGCTCCAGATCTTGTTATTGCAATATCAAAATTGCTATTTTTACACAAAAAGTTCTCTTCAAAAAAAAATAGATTATTTTTTATATTATTTTTTTCATAATCTTTTTTGTAATTATTAATATTATAACCTGAGGATAATTGTTGTGTTAATTCTAAATTAATTTTTGATGATAGTTTTATTATTTCATTTTTTAAATTCTGACTAAAAAATAGAGATGCTTGACTTCCACCTACCACTAATATTTTTATTTTTTTATTATCTGTATAATTTAGGTTTTTTTTTATATACATGCATTTTTGTAAGATTGGTGAAAGTTCAATAATTTTGTCTTTATAATTTTTATCAATACCAATTATATTTTTATCGTAACAAAAAATTTTATTTGTAAATTTTAGGAGAAATTTATTTGATCTTCCAATAATTGAGTTTGGTTCAAATAAAAATATTTTTTTTTTAAATAATTTTGCAGCTAATACTATTGGCAATGACATATATCCTCCAGTACTTACAACAATATCAAATTTATTTTGACTAAAATGAATTATAGCTTTAATGAAAGCAAAAGTTAAAAATAAGACTTTTAATAAAAATAAGTATTTTTTTTCGGGTATTTTTTTTACCTCAAAAATAGTTTTATCAACCTCTTTTGGTATAAACTTTGCTCCTCTTATGTCTGTATAAAGCCTTACATCATGTTTGGTTTTTAAATGATCATATATATTTAGTGCAGGAATCACATGACCACCTGAGCCACCTGTTGAGATTAAAACTGTTTTCAATTAAAAACCCTTCTCTTGGTTAAATTTAAAATTATTCCAGAAATAATAGATATACTAACTATTGAGGAACCTCCGTAGCTTAAATAGGGCAAAGTCATTCCTGTGGTTGGCAAAACTCTTAAGTTGACACCTACATGAACAAAAGCTTGCATCAGTAGTATTGAAATTAATCCTGTAAGAGTCATTTTGAATATATTATCGTTTATTTCTCTAATTTTTTTAAAAATTCTATATGCAAAAAATATGAAGGCCAACATTATTAAAAGGATAATGATAATTCCAAATTCCTCAGAAATTACAGAGACAATAAAATCAGTATGTGCTTCTGGTATTTTTGAATTCAATGTTCCCTCACCTATCCCTTTTCCAAAAAAACCTCCATCAATTATTGCCTCAGAAGCTTTTTCAGCCTGTGAATAGCTGTTAGAGCTATTATCAAAAAAAGATGCTATTCTTATTTTAATATAATTAAATTTTTCAACAAAGAATATTAAGTATGAAATTATAGTAATAAAAAAACCAAATAATCCAAAAAATATAAGTAAATTAATTCCTGAAATAAAAATTAAAACTAACCATGTTAAAATAATTAAAATTGATTGTCCTAAATCTGGTTGGGACATCAAAAGTAATACGATCGGTATTATTGTTAATAAAGATAAAAAATATTTAAAATATAAATTATATTTTTGATAATTTAATAGAGATGCAAGTATTACTATATAAAATGGTTTAATTAACTCAACAGGTTGAAATCTTGGTAGAAATGGAAGGTCTAACCATCTTTTTGAACCTTTGACTTCTTCACCAATTAATGGAACTAAAAACAATAATATCAAAGAGAAAATAAATAAACCAATTGAAATTTTTATTAATAATTCCTCTTTAATTAATGAAAATACAAACATAATAAGAAATCCTAATAAAATAAATGACAAATGCTTAACAAAGAAATAATAAGAATTTGTATTTAATCTGTCAGAAGCAATAAGAGATGTTGAAGCTAAAGAAAAAAATAGACCAGCTATAAAGAAGGAAATAACAAATATTAGAATAGTTTTATCAATATTTTTCCACCAGCTATAATAATTATCGTATATGTCAAATTTATAGATCATGCTTATTTTTTAAAATAATTTTTTTTACAAGTTTGTTAAAATATTTTCCCCTTTCTTCAAAATTTTTAAATTGGTCAAAAGAGGCTGCAGCTGGACTAAACAAAATTGTATTTAATTTCTTATCATTTTCTATTTTTTTATTTATTATTAAAATAGCTTTTTTGAGATTTTTTATATATTTGAATTTTATTTTATTTTTTAATTGTTTTATAAAAAATTTTTTACTTGTACCAATTATATATGCAAAAATATTTTTATAATATTTTTTACTTAATTTTAAAATATCTCCTTTTTTATACATTCCTCCAACTATCCAATGTATATTTTCATTATTATCCAAAAGTGCACTGGTCGATGAAAAACTTGTTGATTTAGAGTCATTTATGATTTTTAAATTATTTTCATTATATATTATTTGTTTTCTAAAATCTAAACCTTTGAATTTATTTAAGGCTTTAAATATTTTTATATCCGAGATATAAAATTTTTTTGATATTGCATAAACAAAATGTATATTTTTGAAGTTATTTTTATCGTGTAAGTAAACGTTCTTAATTTTTCTTTTAAAAAAATTTTCTTTATTAAATTTTAGTCTATTTACATTTGATTTAATATTTTTATTTAAAATATATTTATTGATTAATTTATTATTTTTCTCAATAAACGAATGTGTGTATCTATCTTGATTGTAAATTAATTTTAGCTTTGCTTTAGCATATGCATTTATACTTCCATGTCTTTCCAAATGATCAGTATCTAAATTTAGAATTGCAGCATAATTAGATTTAAGATAGTTGCTATAATATATTTGATAAGATGACGCTTCAATTATAAAAATCGTTTTTTTCTTAATATTTTTTTCTAATAAAGGAGGGTTTCCAATATTACCTACTAATCTAACATCTAAGTTATTTAATTTAAAAATTTTATATAACATCTCGCAACTTGTAGATTTTCCATTTGTGCCTGTAATTGTTATTTTTTTATTTCGAGGATAAGTAGAACAAAGAATATCGAATTCAGTAATTATTTTTGGGCGATTTTTAAGCAAATATTTTTTTAAACCACAATTTTTAATATCTATTCCTGGGCTCAAAACAATGTAATCATAATTATAGTTAAATATTTTTTTTTTATTTAAAAAATAACTTTTGTTAATTTTATTTTTTTTAGAGATGTCATCATCATAAACCTCAATTTCGTTATTTTTGCGTAAATGCTTCAGGCATGATTTTCCTGAAAGACCCAAACCATAGATTAGTATTTTTTTGTTAATAAAGTTTTCTTTGCCAAACATTTATCTTAATTTTAATGTTGCAAGTCCAATCATTGCCAAGATAAGCGAAATAATCCAAAATCTTATAACAACAGTAGATTCTGCCCATCCCTTTTTTTCAAAATGATGGTGTATAGGTGCCATCATAAAAATTCTTTTTCCCGTGAGTTTAAAAGAAATAACTTGCACTATTACAGATACTGCCTCTAACACAAACAATCCTCCGGTTATTGCCAATACAATTTCATGTTTTGTTACCACACCAACAGCACCAAGAGATCCTCCTAATGCTAACGATCCAGTGTCTCCCATAAAAATCTTTGCTGGAGGTGCGTTGAACCATAAAAATCCTATAGATGCTCCAATAATTGCTCCACAGAAAACAGCAACTTCACCTACTCCTTCTATGTAGGGTATTAATAAATATTCTGAAAATATTATATTGCCAGATACATAACTTATAAATGCAAAACAACCCGCAACTAAAATTACTGGAACAGTAGCAAGACCATCAAGACCGTCTGTTAAATTAACAGCATTAGATGAACCAACAATTACAAATAAATAAAAAGGTACAAAAAACCAGCCTAGATTGATTACTAAATTTTTAAAAAATGGAAAATAAAGATTTGTAGTTAAGTCGGAGTCAATAAAATTGTATAAAATAATTAGTGAAATAAGACCAATTAAAATTTGAATAATGAATTTATATTTTGATGATATTCCATTGGAATTATTATTTTTAATTTTTTTATAATCATCAAATGCACCCAATACTCCAAACGTGAATGTTATAAAAATAAGTAACCAGTTATATGGATTATAAAGGTCAGCCCACAAAAAAACTCCTGTGAATAATCCAATTAATATTAAAACTCCACCCATTGTTGGCGTTCCAATTTTTTTAATTAAATGATCTTTGGGTCCATCAGAGCGGATGGGATTAGTAATTTTTTTTGTTGAAAAATAATTTATAAATTTATCACCGATTAAAAATACTACTACCATAGCAGTAATAACAGCCAACCCGGTTCTTACAGTCAAAAAGTTGAAAAAATTTAAAAAGGAATAGGTATCTGAATAGTTTGTTAATAAATTGTATAGCATAGTATTTATAAATTATTTATTATTTTATTTAACCCAGTTGAATTTGATCCTTTTACCATTAAAAAACTATTGTTTGGTATATCTTTATTTATTAAATTTTTGATATCCATGTTGTCATTTAATATTTTACCCTTAATTTGTGGTTTTAATTTGTTAAATGTGTGTTTTGCAAATTTTCCAAATACATAAGTTTTCCTGATATTTGATTTATTTATGTGATTAGCAATTTGTATATGGAGCTTTTTCGAATATTTTCCAAGCTCAAGCATATTTCCTACTAAGAGAAATTTATTATTATTTTTTCCATTATATGTATTATTAAATCTCTCTAATGCAAATTTAAATGAAAGCGGATTTGAGTTGTAACTTTCATCTATTATAGTTATTTTTTTTGATCCTTTTT
>CACOZH010000015.1 GCA_902631595.1 uncultured Pelagibacteraceae bacterium
ATTCTTTAAAGTACTATCTGAAAAATATAAATTTAAATTTTCTATTTCCATCTCCATTAACTCTATTGATATAAGTTGACTCAAAAGTTCCTCAAAAATATTTTTATCTAAATTATCTCTAATTAAATTTTCATTTAAACCAGTTTCATTTACATGATTAATAAAATCAGTAACGGATATTGTATTATTATTTATTTTAGCAACATTGTTTGTATTGCCCCTTGTAAATACATCTCCCATTCCCCAAAAAACAAAGGGTATCGCAATTAATGCGACAATAACCCATGAAATTTTAGAATTTGTAATGTTTTTAAATTTACTAATCATTCAAAAAAATCTTTATTTATTGATTTTTTAAAAAACAAATCTATAGATTAAATTAACGTATATGACAAATAATATATATTTAGTTGCTAATTGGAAAATGTATGGGGGACCATCAAATTTAAAATCTCTAAATAAAGTAATTAATTTAAGAAAATTAAAAAAATATAGAAAAGCTAATATTATATATTTTCCTCCATTTACTCTAATTAGTAATTTGGTAAGCAAGTTTAAAAAAACGAATATTTCTGTTGGGGGACAAAACTGTCATTACCAGGAAAATTATGGATCTTTCACAGGCTCTATAAGTCCAAAAATGTTAAAAGATCTTGGTTGCAAATATGTAATTTTAGGACACTCAGAAAATAGAATTTTAGGTGATACTGATGAAATAATTAATAAAAAAATTCAATCTGCATTGAATAAAAAACTTAAAATAATTTTTTGTATAGGAGAAACACTTAGTGAAAAAAAAAGCAAACTAACATTCTCTGTGCTCAAAAGACAAATTAACAAAGGACTTAAGAGAATAAAGAATTTTCAAAAAATTATAATTGCGTATGAACCGGTGTGGTCAATTGGAACAGGTATAATTCCTAAAAATAAAGAATTGGAGACTAATGTTGGCAAAATAAGAAATATATTCTCCAAAAAAACTAAAAAAAAAATGTTAATTCTTTATGGAGGCTCTGTTAATAGCAAAAATATATCTATTCTTAAAAATATAAGTGGTATCGACGGTTTTTTGATAGGATCTGCCTCACAAAATTCTAAAAAATTTATTGATATAATAAAAAAAACAATTAATTAAACTTCATGGAAAATACTTTACTTTTAATAAACATAATTCTGGCGGCTATACTAGTTGTTCTCGTCCTTATTCAAAAATCAGAGGGTGGAGCGCTAGGAATAGGAATATCTCAGGATAATTTTATGTTTTCAAGATCTGCGGGTAATTTTCTTACCAAATCTACAGCCGTAATAGCTACATTATTTATAATTTGTAGCTTATCGCTTACAATAATTTCTAGAGATGAGCTTGAACCAACTGGCTCAGTTTTGGATAAAATTGAGGAAAATCAAGAAGAGACCCCAAAAATTCCAGAAAATAATAATTAATACTTTGAAATAATATAATATCGGTCTATAACATAACTCCATGGCGCGATTTATTTTTGTCACTGGCGGCGTGGTTTCATCTTTGGGAAAAGGTCTTTCTTCAGCATCTTTAGCATATTTGTTACAATCTAGAGGTTTTAAAGTAAGATTAAGAAAATTAGATCCTTATTTAAATGTCGATCCAGGGACAATGAGTCCATTTCAACATGGAGAAGTTTTTGTGACAGATGATGGAGCTGAAACAGATTTAGATTTAGGTCACTATGAAAGATTTTCAGGTGTTACGGCAAAAAAAACTGACAATATCACAACAGGAAAAATTTATAATGATGTTTTAAAAAAAGAGAGAAGAGGAAAATATCTCGGAAAGACAGTGCAAGTAATTCCACACATTACAAATAGAATTAAAGAATTTATTAAACATGACACATCAAGAGAAGATTTTGTAATTTGTGAAATAGGTGGAATTGTAGGTGATATTGAAAGCTTACCATTTGTAGAAGCAATTAGACAATTTGCTAATGACGTCGAAAAAAAAAATGCTTTATTTATTCATTTAACATTAGTCCCATATTTAAAAGCATCCGATGAAATTAAAACGAAACCAACTCAACATTCTGTAAAAGAGTTGCGTAGTATTGGTATTCAACCAGATATTATTATATGTAGATCGGAAAGATCGATACCCTTAGAGCACCGTAAAAAAATATCCTTATTTTGTAATGTTGACATTAAAAATGTGATAGAAACTGTGGATGTAAAAACAATTTACGAAGCCCCTATAAGTTTTGCAAAAGAAAAATTAGATATTCAGGTATTAAACTATTTTAAAATAAGATCAAAAAAACCATGTAAACTAGGCCCCTGGAAAAAAATAAATAAAATTATTCTTAATACTAGAAAACAAGTAAATATTGCAATTATTGGCAAATATGTAGAACTAAAAGATGCTTATAAATCACTAGATGAAGCTTTAACTCATGGTGGTATAGACAATAATGTAAAAGTAAATCTTGTAAGAATTGACTCAGAGACCTTAAAATCTTCAGAAATAAAAGATAAATTGAAAAATATTTCTGGTATTTTAATACCTGGTGGATTTGGGAAAAGAGGAACAAATGGTAAAATTGAGTCAATAAGATATGCAAGAGTAAATAAAATACCTTTTTTAGGTATTTGTTATGGTATGCAAATGGCAATAATTGAGTTTGCAAGAAATAAGCTTAGAATTAGAAATGCAACATCGAGCGAATTTGATAAAAAAGGAATTTCTATAGTGGGATTAATGAACGAATGGGATAAAGATGGAAAAAAAGTAAAAGGAACAGACATCAATCTAGGTGGGACAATGAGGCTTGGCTCATATGAAGCAAAATTAAAAGATAATTCTTTTATAAGAAAAATCTACAAATCAAAATTAATTAAAGAGAGACATAGACATAGATATGAGGTGAATATATCGTACAAAGAAAAATTTGAGAAAAACGGTCTGATATTCTCAGGTTTATCACCAGATAATAAGCTACCTGAAATTATTGAACTAAAAAATCATCCATGGTTTATAGGTGTTCAATTTCATCCTGAATTTAAATCTAGACCTTTTAACCCACATCCTTTATTTTCGTCATTTATCAAAGCAGCAAAAAAAAAATATGCAAAATAAAATAATTAATTGTAATGGAATTGAAATAGGAAATAATAAGAAGATAACCTTAATAGCAGGTCCGTGTCAACTTGAGTCAGAGCAACACGCATTGGATATGTCCGGGAAGCTGAAAGATATTACATCAAAGCTTGATATTGGATTTATATACAAAACATCTTTTGATAAGGCAAATAGAACAAGTCATAAAGGTAAAAGAGGTGTAGGTTTAGAAAATTCTTTGCCAGTTTTTGATAAAATAAAAAAAGATATAAATGTGCCTATTCTAACAGATATACATAATGAAACTCATTGTGAGGTTGTTTCCCATCATGTAGACATTCTTCAAATACCTGCCTTTTTATGCAGGCAAACAGATTTATTAATCGCAGCAGCTAAAACAAATAAAATAATAAATGTCAAAAAAGGTCAATTTTTAGCACCCTGGGATATGATAAATGTTACTAAGAAAATTGCTGAATCCGGAAATGATAATATTTTAGTAACGGAACGTGGGGCAAGTTTTGGATACAACACTTTAGTATCAGACATGAGATCAATACCTATTATGAATAAAAATGGTTACCCAGTTGTCTTTGATGCAACTCATTCTGTTCAACAACCAGGAGGTCTAGGAGAAAAAAGTGGAGGTCAAAGAGAGTTTGTAGAATATTTGGCTAGAGCTGCAACAGCTGTTGGAGTAGCTGCTATATTTATAGAAACTCATCAAGACCCAGATAACGCTCCATCGGATGGACCTAACATGGTTCCTTTAGATCAATTGGATAGACTTTTAAATCAAATTGTAGAAATAGACACGTTAGTTAAAAACTTCAAATGAGTAAAATTAAGAAAGTAGTTGCTAGACAAGTGTTTGATAGCAGAGGCAACCCCACAGTAGAAGCAGAGGTTTTTTCAAAAAATATAAGTTCATCTTCAATTTGTCCATCAGGAGCTTCCACTGGATCATTCGAAGCTCATGAGAAAAGAGATTTAAATAAAAATTATTATGAAGGTAAAAGTGTATTAAAAGCAGTAAAATTAATAAATACAATAATTTCCAAAAAATTAAAAAATCAAAATATACACAACCAAGAAAAAATTGATCATATTCTTTTAGAGTTAGATGGAACAAAACAAAAAACAAAATTAGGTGCAAATAGTATGCTTGCAGTTTCAATGGCTGTAAAGAAATTGTCATCTAAAATTAAAAAAATACCTCTATATAAAAATTTTTTAGTAAGAAATAATTTTAAATTACCTTATCCACTCATGAACATTATAAATGGTGGTGCTCATGCAAATAATGGTCTACAAATTCAAGAATTCATGATTAGGCCAGATGGTGCCAAGTCTTTTAATGACGCGATAAGAATGTGTTTTTTAGTTATTTCAAATTTAAGGAAAATTCTTAAAATAAATAATTTATCTACTTCTGTTGGAGATGAAGGTGGATTTGCACCAATGATCAAAGATAACAATGAAGCACTAAATTTAATTAAAAAAGCCATAGTAATGTCTGGTTATATAAATGGTAAAGATATTTCAATTTGTTTAGATGTGGCTGCAAATGAGTTGTTTAAAAAAAATAAATATGCAATCCATTCAAAAAAATTTATTTCAGCAAAAAAAACTATTAAAGAATATGCCAAATTAATTAAAAAATATAAAATTAAATCAATAGAAGATCCATTTGCTGAAAACGATTGGTCATCATGGAACAAACTAATGCTATCGATAAATAAAAAAATTCAAATTGTAGGAGATGATTTGTATGTAACAAATCTTGAAAGACTAAAAGTTGGTTTCTTAAATCAATCGTCTAATGCAATTTTAATAAAATTAAATCAAATTGGAACTGTAACTGAAACATTAGAAGTAATAAAATTTGCTCAAAAAATTGGATTTAAAACTATTATTTCTCATAGATCGGGTGAATCAGAGGATACTTTTATTGCTGATTTATCAGTGGGTACCAATTCTAATCAAATAAAAGCAGGGTCTTTGTGCAGGTCCGAAAGAGTTGCAAAATACAACCAAATACTGAGAATAGAAGAAAGCTTAAGAAATAAAGCCAAAATGAGCAAATTATGATTGCAGCAATAAAGAATAACTTTTTGATTATTATTGGGACATTTTTGTTTTTGTATTTTTTCTTCAATCTATTAGATGGAGAAAGAGGTTTAATTTCTCTAATAAAGAAAGAAAACCTCCTAAAGCAATTAAAGCTAAAAGAAAATAACTTAGAAAAAAATATTAGTGATTTAGAATTTAAAAATTTTTTATTAAGTGACAATTTTGATACAGATTATATAGAAATATTATTGAGAGAAAATTTTGTATATACGAAAAAAGATGAAACTATTTATATTTTAAAAAAAAATGAAAAATCAAATTAAACACAGACATCCAGAAAAAGTTAAAAATCCAATTAATCCAATTAAAAAAAAACCTGAATGGATTAGATCAAAGCTTATAAATAGTAGAGAATTTTTTTTAACTAAAACAATTGTAAATAAAAGTAATTTAGTTACTGTTTGCCAAGAGGCTAATTGTCCAAATATAACAGAGTGTTGGAGTAAAAGACACGCTACCTTTATGATCATGGGAGATACTTGCACAAGAGCCTGCGCATTCTGTGACGTAAAAACTGGTAAGCCAGAAAAATTAGATCCTTTTGAAGATATAAAAATAGCTAATGCTGTAAAAAAATTACAATTAAGACACGTTGTTATTACATCAGTTGATAGAGATGATTTAATCGATGGAGGATCAAATCATTTTAAACGAGTTATTGAGACAACAAGAAAAAAAAATCCTAATACTACAATTGAGGTTCTTACTCCAGATTTCTTGAGAAAGGGAGATTCATATAAAAAAATATTAGAAGCAAATCCCGATGTTTTCAATCACAATATTGAGACAGTACCAAGTCTTTATGTAAAAGTTAGACCTGGAGCGAGATATTTTGCATCACTCGAACTTTTAAAAAACGCTAAACAAAAAAACAAATCTGTGTTTACAAAATCAGGAATTATGGTTGGATTAGGAGAAAGTCATGATGAGATTGTTCAAGTAATGGATGATTTAAGATCTGCAAACGTAGATTTTATAACCATAGGTCAATATCTTCAACCTTCTGTTAAGCATCATCCTTTAGTCAGATATTACCACCCTAATGAATTTAAACAATTAGAGTTAATTGCAAAATCAAAAGGATTTTTATTAGTATCCTCTTCTCCTTTAACAAGATCATCTTATCATGCTGATGAGGATTTTGCTAAACTTCAACTAAATAGAAAAAAAATTCATTAATGCCTAAAGCTTCAATTAAGAGATTAATTGAATGTAAAAAAAAGGATTTAATAAATTTAGTTTTAGATATTGAAAAATATCCTGAATTTATTCCTTTTTGTTTTGATGCTATCATACATGAAAAAAAAGAAGTTGAAGAAACTATAAAAATTATTGCTGACCTAACTATAGGCAAGGGCCCATTTAAGGATACTTACAAGAGTGATGTTTTATATAATAAGCACAGAAATTCAATACATGTAAAAAATATAGATGGACCTTTAAATCATCTCACAAATAATTGGTTGTTTGTAGATCAAAATAATAAAACAGAGGTTACATTTGACATTGATTTTGAAATAAAAAATAAATTTTTAAATACTGTTATGGAAGCATCATTTAAATTTGGTTTAGAGAAAATAGCAGATGCTTTCCAAAAAAGAGCTGAAGATTTATTTAATAATTCTAAAAACTAAGTCCAATGCTTTTTTTACTGTAGCTCTTTGTATTTTCGATCTATTTTTGCTCTTAAATAAACACTTATTTACTTTAATTTTATTACCTTTTTTAATACCAATATAAACTAGTCCAACAGGTTTTTGCTTTGTGCCGCCCTTCGGCCCTGCTATACCAGTTATCGAAACACAAATATTAGCTTTTGAAATTTTGGATAAATTATTAACCATTGCAAAACAACATTCATGACTTACAGCTCCGTATTTTCGTATAATATTTTTATTTACTTTTAAAATTTTAATTTTAGCTGAATTAGAATAGGTAATTAAACCTAAATTGAATACTTTTGAAGCACCACTAGCTGATGTAATGCTACTAGATAGTAAACCTCCTGTACATGATTCTGCAATTGAAATTTTAAGTTTTTTTTTAGATAATAGTCTTATTAAAAATTCCATTAAATTAAATAGTTACTTAGAAGCATAAAACAAATTAAAGATAAAACAACATAAAATCCTGCACATACATCATCCATAATTACACCAAAGCTATTTTTAAAATTTTTATCAAAAAAACTTACAGGAAATGGTTTTGCTATGTCAAAAATTCTAAATAATACAAAGCAAATAAAATAGAAAATTATAGCTTCACCTGTCAACTTTTCTACTCCATGTGAAATTTCATATAAATAAATTGGTATAGACTGACCTATGAATTCATCAATAATTATTTCTTTAGGATCTTTGTTCTCATTATCTTTTATATATGCAGTTATTGAAAAAAATGAGACAAAAAAAACAATAATTAAACCTAATAATATTATGTCTGGAGATAATTTTATTATATGAAAAAAAAAATAAAGTATGATTATCGTCGTTAAAGATCCAAATGTACCAGGAATTTTTGAAACTTTTCCTAGACCAAGCATGGTTACAAATAATGCATTTATTCTTTTAATCATATTTTGAAATTGAAATAATTACTTCACATGCAATAGCTTTTTCTTTACCAATCAAACCTAATTTTTCAACGGTTTTGCCCTTTAAATTAATATAATCTTGATCTAAGTTCATAAGTTTAGAAATAGATTTTGTTATTTTATCTCGGTACTTAGATACTTTAGGTTGCTCACAGATTAAATTTATATCAAGGTTATTGATATAAAAATTTGATTTTAATAAGTTATCTATTATTGGTTTTAGCATTTTTGGTGATTTTATATTTTTAAACTTTTTTATATTAGGAAAATAAGTACCAATATCTTTTTTCCTTGTAGCACCTAAAATTGCATCAATAATTGAATGCAAAATTACGTCTCCATCAGAATGACCTTCTAAACCTGAATGAAAAGGTATATTGATACCTCCTAAATAGAGTTTTTTATTTTTGACTAATTTATGTATATCAAAACCGATTCCATAATATGTTAGAGGTTTCTTTACATCTTCCAAAAAAGTAATTTTATTATTTTTATTTTCACCTCTAACAAGTTTAATATTAAGATTATTTTTTATAAAAAGTGATGCTTCATCAGTGATTACACCTTTTTCTTTTGATGCTAGTTGGTATAGTTTTTTAAATTTAAAAGCCTGTGGTGTTTGTGTTAAGTAAATATTATCTCTATTTAAGTTTATAAGTTTTTTGTTAATTTTATATTTTATTGAGTCAATAGAATTTATATATGGTACAACTGCATAATTATTCTTTAATAGTTTAATTAGATTTTTTAGTAAAGATATTGAAAAATTTGGCCTTGCAGCATCATGAATAAGCACATTATTTGGTTTTTCATTTCTAATTTTTTTTAATGCATTTAATGATGAGTCTTTCCTTTCTTTACCTCCAATTACAAACTTAATTCGTTTTCCCTTATATTTATCTATTAATTTTTTTTGTCTTTTTGAAATTACAACAATAATTTTTTTAAACAATTTTGACTCAAGTGCCTTATCTATTGAATGCTCAATTAAGATCTTGCCTTTGTGATTAAAATACTGTTTAGGTTTATTTTGGCCAAATCTAAGACCTTTTCCTGCACCAAGAATTATAAAAAAATTATTCATATGTTTATTTTAAATAATTTTACTATATTTTAAAATTATGATTGATTTCATAAAAAGAAATATATTTATTTTAATAATCTTTTTTACAACATTATTATTAGGTTTCATAACTTTTTTCACTTTCTTAGATAAGAGTTTTATTAATTTAAACCAACAAAACCTAAAAATACTTCTTTATGTTAATGTAATTTTTCTTCTATTATTTTTTATATTGATCTTTAAAGAAATTTCAAATTCCATCAAAGCAAATATCAACGTGAAAGGATCTGTGGCTAATAGAAAATATATAGTTTTTTTTTCTCTATTTACTCTTATTCCTTCAATTTTAATTTCAGTTTTTTCATTGTTTATTTTTTCTTTTGCTTTAGACAAATATTTTGATCAGAAAATAACTACAGCTGTAAATAATTCATATCAACTCGCGCGCGATTATGTGAATGAAAAAAGAAATAAAATAGAATCGGATATTATTTTAGTTGCATTCGACTTAAATAAAAATATTCAGCTATCTGAGAATAAATTAGCTTTTCAGAATTATATTAACAATCAAAGAATATTGAGAGGTTTAGATCAGCTTCATTTAATTAATAAAAATAAAGAGGTTATAATGTCCGCCCAGGGAACAGATTATATACCTATTGATGATAGAGCTATAGATATGGTTTTAGATGACGACAGGCCTTTAAAAATAATTAATGCTTTTGAAAATTATTCAGGGGCTATTATTAAATTACCACAATACAATAATTTATTTCTTTATGTAATTAAATACTTAGATGAAGATATTTCAAAGTACTTACAAGAGTCTGAAGAAGCAATAAATTTTTATTATACTGTTGAGGACCAAAGCACTGGTATTAAAATTTCGTTTGCACTTATCTATTTGATATTAGTAACACTTCTTCTATTTTTATCTATAACTATAGCTATAAGATTCTCATCTCGTTTTTTCGTATCTATAAATAATTTAATAACTGCATCAGAACAAATTGGTAAAGGAGATTTAAATACAAAAGTGCCAGATATAAAAACAGATGTAGAGATGGAAAAGTTGATTTCTAATTTTAATTTGATGATTGTAAAATTAAAAGATCAACAGCAAAAATTATTAAACTCTGAAAGATTAGAGGCATGGGAGACGATAGCCAGAAAATTAGCTCATGAAATAAAAAACCCATTAACACCAATTCAGCTAACGATTGATAATTTAAGATCAAAATATTCTGAGGATATAAAAAAAGAAAATAAAGATAAATTTGAAATCAACCTGAAGACAATTAATAACCAAATTAATCAAATTGAAAATCTAGTAAATGAATTTTCAGATTTTGCTAGAATGCCTAAACCGGTATATAAAAAGAACAATCTTAGTGATGTAATTTTATTAAATATCGAGCTTCTTAAAAAAATAGATAAAAATATAAAATTTAATTTTAATTCAAAAAAATCTGCAGTTTTTAAATTTGATTATGACCAAATTAGTAGAGTGTGTTTTAACTTAATAAAAAACTCCATAGAAAGTTTAAAAGAAAAAGGTAGTAAAACCTCAGATTTTGTTAAAAATATAGATATAGAAATAACCGAACATATTGATTATATATCTCTTACAATTATTGATTCAGGAATTGGTTTTATAAATATAAAAACTGATGATTTAACAAAACCTTATTTTACAACCAAATCAGACGGAACAGGTCTTGGATTGTCAATAGTAAGTAAAATAATTAATGATCATAATGGTATGATTACATTTACAAATTTAAGAAGTGGTGCAAAAGTAGAAATTAAATTTTTTAAATAATATATGGCAAATGAAATTTTAATAGTTGATGACAATCCTGATATCAGAAATATCTTGAACGAACTAATTTCAGATTTAGGCTATAGAACTAGGCTTGCTGCTAATTATCAACAAGCTTTATCAGAAATTGATAAAAAGCTACCCGACGTCGCTGTTCTGGATGTTAAATTAAGTAATACTGAAAATAATGAAGGACTGAAGTTATTAGATCATATTAAAAATAAAAATAAAGACATTCCAGTTATTATAATTTCTGGTCATGCTAATATTGAAATGGCTGTAGATTCTTTAAGATTAGGTGCTTTTGAATTTATTCAAAAACCTTTTGACAAAAATAGATTAACTAATTTTATTAATAGAGCAATTGAAAATTATAATTTAAAAAAAGAGAATAAATCACTTAATGAAAAACTATTTAATTCTTTTGAAATTATCGGAAAAAGTAAAAATATCACAAACTTAAAAGATCAAATTAGTCATTTAGCTTTATCAGATAGTCGAATATTTATCACTGGTCCTATTGGAAGTGGAAAGGAATTAGTTGCAAGAAAAATACATTTAATTTCAAACCGTAAAAATAAACCCTTTGTTATAATTAACGGTGCTCTATTAAATTCTGAAAAATATGAAAAGGAATTATTCGGTGAGGAATTTGCAGATGGTTCTATAATTTATGGAGCTCTAGAAAAGGCATCTGGAGGCATTCTATTAATTGACGAAGTAACTGAAATCCCCCTAGAGACACAATCTAAAATTTTAAGAGTATTAATAGATCAAAAATTTAAAAGAATTAATGGCAAACATGATATCAATGTAAACGTTAGGATCATCTGTTCAACCAACAAAGATTTACTTTATGAAATACAGGTTGGAAATTTCAGAGAGGACCTTTTTCATAGGTTGAACGTCTTTAATATAAAGCTTGAGCCTTTAAATAAAAGAATTAATGATATTCCACTATTAGTTGATTACTTCATGGATAAATTGTCTGAAATTTACAACATAAAAAAAATTGAAATCAAAGATTTCAATTTTCTTTTAAATTATGATTGGCCAGGAAATGTAAGAGAGTTAAGAAATTTAGTTGAACGTATAATTATTTTATCACCTGGACAAAACCAGGACAAAATTAATGATATTATTAAAGAGTCTTTATCTAAAAGTTCCTCTCATGAGTTTAACATCTCTGAAAATCTTTCATTTACATTAAGAGAAGCCAGAGAAAATTTTGAGAGAGAATATCTGACATCTCAATTAAAAAAATTTAGTGGAAATATATCTAAAACAGCTAAATTTGTGGGCATGGAAAGATCCGCACTTCACAGAAAATTGAAAATCTTAGGCATAAAAGAATTTAATTAAATGAATATAATTATATGTGGCGCTGGAAGAGTTGGTTTTACAATAGCTAAGTTACTTAGCGAGCAAAACCACTCAATTACTGTAATAGATCAATCTAGCGATGATATACAAAAAATAAATGAAACCTTAGATGTGAAGGCAATAGTTGGAAAGGCAACATCTCCAGTCGTACTTGAAAAAGCTAATATTTCAGAGGCTAATATGATTATAGCAGTTACCAGAAATGATGAAATTAACATGCTTATCTGCCAAATTGCTTATTCGTTATTCAAAATCCCAAAAAAAATAGCACGTATTCGTTCCCAGGAGTATTTGGATCCAAAATTTTCTCAATTATTTAATAAGGAAAATTTACCAATAGATTTTGTAATTTCACCTGAGATTGAAATTGCCAAATCTATTCATAGAAAACTCGAGTCACCTGGCTCAAGTGACAATGTTCCATTTGCAGATAACAATATAAGGTTGCTTGAAATATTAGTAGATGAAAGATGTCCTATTAATAATATTAAATTAAATGAGTTAACTAAAAAATTTCCAAAATTAAATGCGAATATTCTAGGTGTTGTTAGAGATGAAAAATTTATATTTCTTAAAAAAAATGATTTTATGAAAAAAAATGACAAGGCTTATGTCGCAATCAATGCCTCTCAAATTCAAGACACTTTAGAAGCTTTTGGTCACAATGATCCAATCTCAAAGAAAATTCTCCTAATAGGCGGTGGAAATATTGGTTATAATTTAGCAAAAAATATTGAATCATCAGCAAATGATACACGTTTAAAAATAATTGAAAAAAATAAAGATAGAGCTGAATTTTTAGCAAGTGAATTAAGTAATACTATCATAATAAATGGAGATGGATTAGATGAAGATGTATTAAAAGAAGCTAATTTAGAGGAAACCGAAACTGTTATAGCTTTAACAAATGATGATGAAGATAACTTAATGGTAGGTGTTCTTGTTGAAAAATTTTCAAATAACAAACGTACAATGGTTTTAACTACAAAACCAAACTACAGTCTTTTGCAGTCATCTTTAAAGATAGATGATTTAATTGACCCAAGAATGAATACTGTTTCTAGTATATTAAAACATGTTCATAAAGGAACAATTGAGTCTGCATACTCAATTTTGAATGGAGAATATGAAGTGATAGAGGCTGAAATTATTGAAACGTCAGATTTAATTAATAAAGAACTTAAAAATGCTGACTTACCTGAAGAAATTAAAATTGGAGCTGTTCTAAGAGGCAAGGAAGTAATTATACCGAGATCAAATTATATATTTAAAAAAAATGACATAGTGGTTTTTATAGCGAATAAAGAGCAAATTCCTCTTGTCGAAAATTTGTTTAGAATTAGTGCTGTTTAATTTTAAATGTTTAAATTAAGTTTTATTTACATAGGTTCTTTTTGTTTTATTCTTTCCTTGCTATCATTTTTTAACGTTATTTACTCTTATTACTTTGAAATTTTAAATAATATTCATATTTACTCTTATACATTAATTATTTCACTAGGTTTCAGTTCCTTATTTTTAATAAAAAAAAATGATTTTAGAAAGATTTCCATTTATGAAAAAATAATTGCTGTAATTTCGGGTTATTTAATTTTACCATTGATTATTTCTATTCCATATTATTTTGGTTTAAATTATTTAAATTTTATTAATAGTTATTTTGAGGCTGTATCTGGATTTACATCAACAGGATTTACAGTTTTTAATAACATTAAACACCTAGATCAAAGTTTGTTGATGTGGAGATCAACTTCACAGTGGTTTGGAGGTTTATATTTCTTGATTTCTATTTTATTTCTTATTGATATTTATGACGACAACTATAAAAAAATACTTACCAACTTTATTTCTCTGGATATTAATGAAATTATCAAACAATCAACAAAAATACTTTTTGTTTATACAGCCCTAACTTTTATTTTATTTTTATTGTATAAAGTAATTAACCTTAGATCATTTGATGCATTTAATTTGTCATTAACGATTATTTCTTCTGGCGGTTTTCTAATTGTAAACAATATAAGTGAGGTTCTTCAATCAGAATTCCAAATATATATTTTCTCATTTTCAATGCTTATATCTTTTTTTGGAATTCTGCTTCCTTATAATATTTTATTTCTAAAAAAAAAAGATTTGACGGTTTTTACTGAAGATTATTATTTATTTGTTTATTTAGTTTTTTTAATTGCTTTGTTTTTTGTATTTTTTAATCAATCTAATAATTTCTCGATAACATTATTTTCATTAATTAGTAGTATTTCAAATATTGGATTTTCTTTTGATTTAATAAACCAAAATAATTTCATTTTTCTTATTTTAATTATTGTTGGTGGATCTCTGGTATCAACAAGTTCTGGTTTAAGATTTCTAAAAATTTTTTTGTTAACTAAATTTTCATTCAACGAACTTGTTTCTCACGCAAAGCCAAAACAGATACTTCTTAACAAAGTATTATTTTCAAAGGTTAAAATAGATTTAAATGACATAAATAAGTATTTTTTTTCTGTAATCATTTTTATTCTCTCATTAACATTACTTACTTCAATATTGACTTTATTTAGCTTTGATTTCGATGACGCTTTCAAACTTGGAATTTTAACATTAATGAATACTGTCAACTCCAGCTTGCATAGTTTAGATAGTTTAAATTTTGCTGAATTTTCAATTTCTCTAAAAATAATTTTATCATTATTTATGATAATTGGACGGATTGAATTTATAACAATTTTAATTTTAATTAAAAAATTTGTATTTAAAAATTAAATGTTGTAAAACTTCAACAATTTGCGCCCTTAGCTCAGCTGGATAGAGCAACGGTTTTCTAAACCGTGGGTCGGAGGTTCGAATCCTTCAGGGCGCGCCATAAAGTCTTACTTTGTCTTGTTTTTCTTGAGTAATTAAAGATTGATCAGTATTTAAGTTTCTGTTTTAATTTAAGTAATTCAAAATTATTTTTGAATTATTTGTTAACAAATAAATATAAATTAAGAGGAGATAATGTTTAAAATCAGACAAATCACTTCTTTGCTAGCAGTCTTAGCTGTCCTTTTCGGATTTGCTACAGAGTCGTTTGCAGCAAAGAAATCAAAAACCCTAAAAAACACAATAAAACAAGGTTTTGTTAAATGTGGTGTTTCTCAAGGTCTACCAGGATTTTCAAATGCTGATGCATCTGGAAATTGGACTGGTGTTGATGTTGACGTTTGTAGAGCAGTAGCTGCTGCAGTATTAGGTGATGCTAATAAAGTTAAATTTACACCACTAAGTGCTAAAGAAAGGTTTACTGCATTAACATCAGGAGAAATCGATGTTCTTTCAAGAAACACTACCTGGACTTTGTCTAGAGATGCTGACATAGGATTAACTTTCGTTGGAGTAAACTTCTACGATGGCCAAGGTTTTATGGTTAGAAAAAGCTCTGGAATAACTTCAACAAGCCAATTTAAAGATGGTATCTCAGCTTGTACTAATATTGGTACAACAACTGAGTTAAACATGAGAGACTTTTTTAATTCAAAAGGAATTTCTTATGAACCAGTTGCTTTTGAAAAAGCTGATGAAGTCGTAGCTGCGTATGATGCTGGAAGATGTGATACTTACACAACTGACAAATCAGGTTTAGCTGCGCAAAGAACAAAAATGTCAAATCCAGATGAGCATATTGTGTTACCTGAAACTATTTCTAAAGAGCCTTTAGGACCTGTTGTAAGACAAGGTGATGCAGTGTGGGAAGATATCGTAAGATGGTCTTTAAATACAATGATTGAAGCCGAAGAATATGGAATTAATTCTTCAAATGCAGACTCACTAAAAACTTCAGATAATCCAGCAGTAAAAAGAATTGTTGGTGCTGAAGGTGAGATGGGTGCAGCTTTAGGTCTAGATAATGACTGGAGTTTAAGAATTATCAAACAAGTTGGTAATTACGGTGAAAGTTATAAGAGAAATATAGCTGATACTGGAATTTTACCAGACAGAGGTCCAAACGAAATTTGGACAAATGGTGGATTGTTATACACTCCTCCAGCAAGATAATTGCTTAATTAAATAGATTAAAAAGGGCTAGATTTTTCTAGCCCTTTTTTTTATAACACCATTGTGAACGCTAAATTCAAAAAAATAATACCCCAGCTACTTACATTAACATTTGTAGCATTGGTTTTTGGTTTCTTTAGCTATAACGCTCAACTCAACATGGAGAATAGGGGTATAACTTTTGGTTATGGTTTTTTATCACAAGAGTCATCCTTCGATGTTCAATTTTCTTTAATCGAATATGATGGATCACATACATATTTTAGAGCATACTTAGTAGGTTTACTAAACACAATACTTGTATCTGTAATTGGAATAATTTTTGCAACAATAATTGGAGTTGCAGTTGGAATAGCCCGTTTATCTTCAAATTTATTAATTAATAAAGCTGCAGCATATTACGTAGAGTTTTTTAGAAATATTCCTTTATTGTTACAAATTTTCTTTTGGTACTTTGCGGCATTAAGAGCTTTACCTTTGCCAGAAAAAGCAGATCCTATTTTCGGTGTATTTTTTTTAACAATAAAAGGTTTATTTGTACCAGCTTTTATATGGAATAATTTAGATATATTTTTATATTCAATTCTTGCAGTAATAATATCTATTATTGTTTTAAGATCATATTCTAAAAAACTAAGAGAAAATCAAGGTAGGCAAATACCAGTTTTTTATATATCTATAGGGCTTATAATAATATTACCACTGCTTACGTTTTTATTTGGTGGGGTAACTTTAAATTTTCAAATACCTGAACTTGAACAACTAGCAAAAACATCTTTTAGATTTAAAGGAGGTTTGGGTTTACCTCCAGAATTAATAGCTTTAACTTTAGCCTTAGCTTTATATACAGCAACATTCATTGCAGAGTGTGTCAGAGCGGGTATACAAGGTGTTGGAAAAGGTCAAAAAGAGGCAGCTGCATCAATTGGATTAACTCCTAATCAGGTTTTGAAACTTGTCATTATGCCTCAAGCATTAAGAATTATAATTCCGCCAACTACTAACCAATACTTAAACCTAACAAAAAACTCATCACTGGCTGCTGCCATAGCCTATCCTGATTTAGTTTTAGTATTTGCAGGAACAGCTTTAATGCAAACAGGAAGAGCCATTGAAATAGTCTCAATTACAATGTTAACTTATTTAACCTTAAGTATTTCAATCTCACTTTTGATGAATTGGTATAATAAAAAAATAGCGATTAAAGAAAAATAAATGAAATTAGTAAAAATAACAAAAGAAAACTTTAATAATTATTTATTCTCAGGTATTTTTTTAATTTTTGTATCTTTAATTGATGTTTTTTTAAATTCTTTCTTTGCAATTAATATAACTTCTTTTTTACCAGGATTTTTAAGTTTTATATTACCATTGTTGATTGGTTTTATAGGACTTTTATTTATACGTGTTGAGTATTCTGGCATTAGAAATCTAGACTTAATTAACAAGAATATTAATACTAATAACTTTAATGCTGTTCTTACGCTTTTAATTATTTTTACTATAATAAAATCTTTACCACCGTTTTTAAGTTGGTTTTTTTTAGATGCTACCATATCAGGTGACACCAAAGATGTTTGTACTGGTTCAGGAGCTTGCTGGACTTATATAAAAATTTGGTTAAGAAGATTTGTTTACGGAATGTATCCAAATGCTGAGCAATGGCGAATAAATTTATCTTTTATATCACTAACTGCATTGGGGTTAGTAGGTTTCTTCGCGACAGAAAGATATAAAAAGTATTTAACATTATACTATGTGGTGATTTACCCATTTATTTCCTTTTTATTCATATATTTTTTTATTTCAGGTGGAAGAATTTTCTTTGATTTTTCCTATGGTATAATTGCAGCTGCTTTATCTGTTATTTTAGGTTTTTTTATTCCAAATAAATTTAAAATGTATTATTTTTTAATTGTTCCAATTTCTTTATATATTCTGCTTAAATATATATTTTTCTTTGAAGAATACATAGAGCTTGGAATGATAGAAGGTTTAGTATGGGTCGAGACAGGCGCTTGGGGTGGTCTATCTTTAACGTTTATTATATCTTTTTTCTGTTTGATATTTTGTTTTCCAATTGGAATGGCTCTAGCTTTAGGCAGAAGATCTGATTTTCCATTAATAAGATATATTTGCATAGGATTTATAGAATTTTGGAGAGGTGTGCCCTTGATAACAGTCTTGTTCATGTCTTCAGTAATGTTCCCTATGTTTCTTCCACAAGATGTGTATGTTGATAAACTTGTGAGATGCATTATTGCAATTTCTCTATTTGAGGCCGCTTATGTTGCTGAAGTTATCAGAGGAGGTTTACAGGCTTTACCAAGAGGACAATACGATGCAGCGAAATCATTGGGAATGGGTTATTGGAAAATGCATATTTTTGTAATACTACCGCAAGCTTTAAAATTAGTTATTCCTGGAATTGCAAATACTTTTTTAGCACTTGTTAAAGATACACCATTAATTTTCGTAGTGGGTCTTCTTGAAATTGTGGGAATGCTAAACCTAGCAAAAACTAACCCAGAATGGTTAGGTTTTGCAATGGAAGGATATGTTTTTGCAGCAATTATTTTCTGGATAATTTGTTATGCAATGAGTAAATATAGCTATAATTTAGAAATTAAATATAAAACCGAAAGGTAAAATTAATGTCCGATCAAATAATTCAAATAAAAGA
>CACOZH010000016.1 GCA_902631595.1 uncultured Pelagibacteraceae bacterium
CTTGAATAACTCTAGTTTTGATATTGATGGTGCTGTAAATTTTAAGCCATTTCATTTTGATTTGGTTATAAATTTGAAAAAAATCGACCTAATAAATATAGAAAACCTTATTTATAAAATTTATTTGAATAAAATACTTAAGTACGAGAATCTTTCAGGATCTACAATCATAAATTTCGAGAATATTGAAAATAAAGTGATGAATAAAGGATTTATAAAATTAAAATTTGAAGGATCAAAATTGCATCGGGTTTCAGAAACATTTTATCTAAAAGATTTTGCAGTAGTAGAAGTTAGTGATTATGAATATTTAGAGAATATAGATCAAATTCTTCAAATGAAAGTAAAAGTAAATATTCTTGATAAAAATAAATTTAATAGATTCCTTTTCAATTACAAAAAGAATAAAATTACTGATGACAATATATATTTCATATATCGATATAACGCAGACTCTGGTCATAGTTTTATTTCAAAAGTATCAAATAAAGGTTTTGGAAATAACTCCGAGTTTTATAAATTTAAAAATGTTCAACAGCTAAAAAATTTGTTAAAAGACGATAATATATTTAACTTGGATTGATCATTTTTTTTGGGTCTACGTATTTTTTAAAATCTTTCTCACTTATTAGACCACTTTTAATAGTTTCGTATTTCAAAGTTGTTCCTTTTTTAAGCGCAGTTTTAGCAATCTTTGCTGCCTTGTCATAACCTATTATGGGAGCTAAAGCTGTTACTAACATCAATGAATTGTCTAAATCATTTTTAATTTTTTTTGTATTTGCTTTTATTCCTTTAACACAAAATTTTGCAAAATTACTTGAACTGTCAGATAATAAATCAATTGATTGAAGAATATTATGTGCAATCAATGGTTTAAATACATTTAGTTCAAATTGACCTTGGGAGCCAGCAATAGTTATTCCATTATGGTTACCAATTACTTTAACACATACCATAGTTACTGCTTCTGACTGAGTAGGATTCACCTTTCCTGGCATTATTGATGAGCCAGGTTCATTTGCTGGCAAAATTAATTCACCATAACCTGCTCTTGGACCTGATCCAAGGTACCTTATATCATTAGCAATTTTCATCAAACAAACTGCAGCTGTATTTAATGTTCCAGAAAAATTTACAACTGCATCATGCGAAGCTAATGCTGCAAATTTATTTTTAGCTGGTTTAAATCGAATTTTTGTTAATTTGCTTATTTCATTACAAATTTTTTTGTCAAAATTTTTTTTTGAATTAACCCCTGTTCCGACAGCTGTACCTCCCTGAGCTAAATAATGGATTTCTTTCAGCGCACTTCTAATTCTTAGTATTGTGTCTTCCAACTGCGATTGATAGCCAGAGAATTCTTGACCCAAGGTCAAAGGAGTTGCATCTTGAAGATGTGTTCTGCCTACTTTAATAATATTTTTAAACTTATTAACTTTTATTTTTAATTCTTTATTTAGTGAAATAAGAGAGGGTATCAATTTATCTCTAGTTTCAAGAGCTATGGCAATATGCATAGCACTTGGAAAAACATCATTTGTTGACTGAGATTTATTTACATGATCATTTGGGTGGACTGGTTTTTTTGACCCCAATTTTCCACCTAATATATCTATAGCTCTGTTTGCGATCACTTCATTTACATTCATATTTGTTTGTGTTCCTGATCCAGTTTGCCAAACTTTTAATGGAAAATGATCATTTAGTTTTCCATTTATTACTTCATTTGAAGCCTTAATAATTGCATTCGAAGTTTTCGTATTTACTTCTTTGTCATTTTTGTGGACAATTGCAGCTGCTTTTTTAATTATTGCTATCGATTTAATTAATATTGGTCTGACTTTAAATTCTCCAATATCAAAATATTTTTTTGACCTCTGAGTAGAAGCTCCCCAATACTTATCCACAGGAACATTAATACCACCGATACTGTCATATTCTTTTCTAGTTTTCATAATTTTATTTAAGGTATTAAAATGTTATACATGAAATTAATAAATAATTCTAGCAGTTGAAAAAATGGGAGAGAAAATGACAAATTTTGAAAAAGTTGGTTTATTTATGAGTAGCTTTGGGCAAGATGTAAAAACCAAATCTGAACTATCAAGTGAAAAGATAAATTCACTCAGAATTAGTTTAATCAAAGAAGAACTCAACGAATTAATTAATGCGATAAATGAAAATGATATTTTAGAGGTAGCTGATGCTCTAACAGATATATTATATGTAACTTATGGTGCAGGACATGCCTTTGGAATTAATTTGGATAAATGTTTTGATGAAGTACAAAAATCAAATATGAGCAAATTAGGAAAGGATGGTAAACCAATTTATAATGAAGATGGTAAAGTTATGAAAGGACCAGATTATTTCAAACCAGATTTATCTAAAATTCTTAAAAAAGGTTAAACCCAAAAAGGTTTCTTTATAATAATTTTGCCTTTATTGGTAACGAGAACCTCCTCAAGTTTAAAGTTTGGATCCTTAAATTTAAAAAGCCCATATGAAAATTTTGAGTTATTGTATATTTTTCCTATTTCAGTATTATTAATTTTAATTACTTCACCTGTATCAATTTTTCCTTCTATAATTTCTACCGAATAAATTCGTCTGCTTAATTTCTCTTTTAATTTCATCCTAGCGGTATTTTCTTGACCAACATAACAACCTTTTTTAAAATCTATTGCATTTAGTTCCTCTGAATTTGTTTCTAAACCAAAAATTTTATTTTGAAAATTCTCAGTATCTGAGTTTGGAATTCCAAGTGAATGACTAAGTTCATAATACTCATTAATATTTGAAATTTTTAATTTTAATTTTTTTGATGATAAATAGAGTTTTTCTAAATTAATTACTATTCTTGCACCTAAATCAACACATCTTGGATCTAAAATAACTGGATCCTCTCTGAATTTAATTGTCATTCCTGATTTATTATTATTATTAAAATCATCAAAATTATCTTTAGATAGCGCGGCCACTACAAATTCGTTTGAAAGATTGGTAATATCTACTTTTGAACGTAATTTGTATAAGCTTAATTGTTTATAAAGGTTTTCTATTTGATATTTTGGGCAATCTAAAAAAAAACCATTTTTATGTTTAATAATAATGAACTCAAATAAATATTTACCTTGAGGTGTTAATAAATACGAAAAACAACTATAAGTATCAGATACTTTATTAATATCATTACTAATTATGTTCTGTAAATAATTTAAAGAATCTTCTCCGTTAATATAAATAATTCCTCTATCTTCTAATATATAAATATTTTCTTTTTTCATAATTGATTAACAATAAAATATAATATAGTAACTTTTTTATTAAATGTTAGATCTAATAATCAAAAATGGTCAATGTTACATTAATGGG
Organism: uncultured Pelagibacteraceae bacterium; assembly: GCA_902631595.1. GTDB lineage: Bacteria > Pseudomonadota > Alphaproteobacteria > Pelagibacterales > Pelagibacteraceae > Pelagibacter. The sequence continues at coordinate 3,379 of CACOZH010000016.1, forward strand.
GAATTAAAAAATGTGGATGTGGCTATAAAAGATGGAAAAATAAAGCAGTTAGGGGAAATTTCGGTAGAGGCCAAAGATGAAATAAGCGCCGAAGGTCATATTGTTTTACCTGGATGCATAGACACACAAACACATTTTAGAGAACCAGGATCAACTGACACAGAAGACTTGCATTCAGGCAGTAGAGCAGCGATTGTAGGTGGAATAACAAGTGTGTTTGAAATGCCAAATACCAATCCACCAACGTCTAATATGAAAGAGTTTCAAAGAAAGTTAGATCTCGCAAAAAAAAGAATGTATTGTAATTATGCTTTTTATTTTGGAGCAACAGCGGATAATTCAGAAGATTTAGCAAGTTTGAAAGATTTAGAGGGGTGTTGTGGAATCAAATTATTTGCAGGTTCATCAACTGGTAATTTGCTAGTTGCTGAGGAGAATGATATCGATAAAGTTTTTCAAAAAAGCTCAAAAGTTGTTGCAGTGCATTCAGAAGATGAAGCCATTTTAAATATAAATAAAAAATTGATAAAAAAAGGAGATGTTCATACACATCCAGTTTGGAGAAGTGTAGAATGTGCAATTTCATCTACAAGAAGAATAGTCAAAATAGCAGAACGTTATAACAAAAAAGCTCATATTCTTCACATTACAACAAAAGAAGAAATCGACTTTTTATCACAACATAAAGGAAATATAACATTTGAGATAACTCCCCAGCATTTAACTATGTATTCCCCTGATTGCTATAACAAACTTGGGACTTACGCTCAAATGAATCCACCATTAAGGGACAAATCCCATTATGATAGATTATGGTATGCAGTCAGAAATAATTTAAATGATACAATAGGTTCTGATCATGCTCCACACCTTAAGGCAAATAAAGATAAAGAATATCCTAATTCACCATCAGGAATGCCAGGAGTTCAAACCTTACTCCCAATAATGTTAAACCATGTAAATGAAGGAAGGTTGACACTAAATCAATTAATTAATTATGTCTGCGAAAATCCTATTAAAATTTTTGGAATTAAAAATAAAGGGTTTATCAAAGAAGGTTATGATGCTGATTTTACAATTGTTGATATGAATAAAATAATTGAAATTAAAAATGAAAATATCGAAAGTAAATGTAAATGGTCACCATTTAATGGAGATAAGTTTAAAGGAACCCCTGTGGCAACAATTATAAGAGGTGAAGTGAAAATGAAGGATGGAAAAATAATTGGAGATCCCTCTGGTAAACCTTTAGAGTTTAATTAATTACTTTAGATGAAAATATATTTACTAAAGTTAGACCAATAACAATTAGAAATAAACCTAGAATGACTTGCCAGCTTAATGTCTGGCCATAAATAAGGTAACCAAGTATTGCTACTGTGAAAATACCTAGCCCACACCAAGTTGCATATACTACCGCCAAAGGAAGTTTTGTTACAACAATTGACAAACAATAAAATGCACAGATATAAAATACAATAAGAAAACCAGTAGGTATTGGCTTACTGAAGCCTTTTGTTACTGGCAAGAGCATTGTGCCCGCAACTTCAAAAAAAGTAGCAGAAATTAAAATTAAATATATTTTAAGCATTATTTTATAATACCATTTTGCATTAAATTTTCTTTAATTTCATCTAAAATTGCTGGATCATCAATTGTTGCTGGCATTTTATATTCTTCCTTATCAGCGATTTTTCTAACAGTCCCTCTTAATATCTTACCTGATCTAGTTTTTGGTAATCTTTTGACAACTATTACGGTTTTGAATGCTGCAACTGGTCCAACTTTATCTCTAACCATTTGAATACATTCTTTTGAAATATTATCATTTTCTTTAGTAACACCAGCTTTTAATGCAATAAGACCAATAGGTAATTGACCTTTCAATTGATCTTTAACTCCAATTACTGCACACTCCGCTACAGATTGATGTTCTGATAACACTTCTTCTATTGCGCCTGTAGATAATCTATGGCCCGCAACATTTATAATGTCGTCTGTTCTAGACATAATCCAAACATACCCATCTTCATCAATATGACCTGCATCATAAGTTTGATAGTAACCTTCATAATTTGTCATATAATTTTCTTTATATCTTTGATCGGCATTCCATAAGGTTGGAAAGGTTCCAGGAGGTAATGGAAGTTTTACAACTATATCACCCATTTCATTTGGTTTTGCCAAAGTATTATCTGGTTTTATTATTTTTACATCATAACCTGGTACCGGTTTACATGCAGAACCATATTTAGTTTTTTGCATTTCGATACCAGTACAATTTCCACTAATTGACCAACTTGTCTCTGTTTGCCACCAATGATCAATAACAGGAACATTTAATAAATTTTCAGCCCACTTTATCGTGTCTGGGTCAGCTCTTTCTCCAGCTAAAAATAATGACTCGAATGAACTTAGATCATACTTTGAAAAAAACTTTCCATCAGGATCTTCCTTCTTAATTGCCCTAAATGCGGTAGGAGCTGTAAATAAAGATTTTATTTTATATTCTGAAATTATTCTCCAAAAGACTCCAGCATCAGGTGTACCAACTGGTTTTCCCTCAAATAAAACTGTAGTACATCCTTTAAATAAAGGAGCATAAACTATGTATGAATGACCTACTATCCATCCAATATCACTCGCTGACCACCAAACATCATTTTCATTAATGTTATAAATATTTTTCATTGTCCATTTAAGAGCAACAATATGTCCTCCTATATCTCTAACAATTCCTTTAGGTACACCGGTTGTGCCTGAGGTATATAATATGTAAGCAAAATCATTTGATCCCATTTCAACACAATCTTTATCTTTTGCATTTGCAAGAGCCTCATCCCACGATATTTCTAAAGGTGCTTTTAAATTGATTTCATGACCTTTCCTTTGAAAGAAAACAACTTTTTCTATTTTATGTTTTGCAAATTTTAGAGCTCCATCTACTAGAGGTCTATATTCAACGGTTCTTCCAGGTTCAAAACCACAGGATGCAGTAATTAAAATTTTTGCTTTACTATCATCAATTCTACTTGCAAGCTCATTGGAAGCAAAACCACCAAAGACTACTGAGTGAATTGCTCCAACTCTACCACAAGCAAGCATTGCAACAACAGCCTCTGGTATCATTGGCATGTATATAATCACTCTATCACCTTTTTTAATTCCAAGGTTTTCCAAACCACCTGCAAATTTTGAAACTCTTTCCTTTAGTTGACTGAATGTAAATTTAGCTTTGTTCCCGGTTATTGGGCTGTCATAAATTAAAGCAATATTTTCACCCTTTCCTTGTTCAATATGATGATCAAGTGCATTGTAACAAGTATTTGTAACACCATCCTCATACCATTTATAAAATGGTGGATTAGATTTATTTAAAATTTTAGTTGGTTTGTTAAACCAAAATATATCCTCGGAAACTTCTTTCCAAAAATCCTCTGGATTTTTAATGGAATCTTGATAAATTTGATTAAATCTTTGACCCATTATGATTTGTTAATAAGAACCATTTTAATATAGATTTTATGTTACAGGTTGTATTTAATTTTAAAAAGTTAATAAAATCAATACTTTTTAATGCCCAAAAAAACTTTTAATACCTGAGTAATTTTGTTATTAAGCCCCTAACTTAGGAATGACCGTTAAGGTTGTTCTGTAGTTTAAATTTAAACTATAAATAAACAAAAGAGGGAGTTTTTAATATGAAAAAACTTAAACTTTTTGCGCTAGCAACTGTAGCTCTATTGGGCTTTTCAGGTGCTGCAAACGCAGAAACTGTTCTCTTGGCATCTGACGACTTTGTTGGAATTTCATTTTGGATAATTTCAATGGGTATGTTAGCAGCTACAGCATTCTTTTTCATGGAAAGAGGATCAGTTGCAGCTGGTTGGAAAACTTCAGTAACAGTTGCAGGTCTTGTAACTGGTATTGCATTTATCCACTACATGTACATGAGAGGTGTATGGGTACAAACAGGTGAGTCACCAACTGTATACAGATATATTGATTGGTTAATCACTGTGCCATTACAGATGATTGAATTCTATTTAATTCTTGCAGCTGTAAGAAAAGTACCAGGTGGAATTTTCTGGAGATTATTAATCGGATCTTTAGTTATGTTGATTGGTGGATATTTAGGAGAAGCAGGATATATCAATGCTCTTCTTGGTTTCATAATCGGTATGGCTGGATGGTTATATATTCTTTATGAAGTATTTTCTGGTGAGGCTGGAAAAGCAGCAGCTAAAGCAGGTAACAAAGGTCTTGCTACCGCGTTTAGTGCTATGAGAATGATCGTTACAATAGGTTGGGCAATTTACCCATTAGGTTATGTATTTGGTTACTTAACTGGTGGAGTAGATGCTGCATCACTAAACGTGATATACAACCTTGCAGACTTTATTAACAAAATCGCATTCGGTTTAGTTATTTGGGCTGCAGCGATGCAAAATACATCTGCTAGAGCAAGATAATTAAAATTATCTTATCTAAATTTAATAGGGCGAGTATGTTCACATACTTGCCCTATTTTTTTTGTAATAATATTAACCATGGCAAAAATTACTTACATTGAACATAATGGAAAATCACATACGATCGATGTTCAAAACGGACTCACTGTTATGGAAGGAGCCGTTCAAAATGATATACCTGGAATTGACGCTGATTGTGGTGGATCAATGGCATGCGCAACATGTCATGTATATATCGATGATAAATGGTTTGATAAAGTCGCATCGAAACAAGAGGGAGAAGATGATATGCTAGACCAAGCTTTTGAGCCAAAAAAAAATAGTAGACTTAGTTGTCAAATAATTGTCTCAGATGAATTAGATGGTTTAATAATAAATTTGCCGGAGAAACAAGTTTAATGATAAAAACAGATGCATTAATTATAGGAGCTGGACCAACTGGATTGTTTACAGCACATCAATTAAAATTAATTGGATTAAATTGTGAGATAGTCGATAACCTAGATAAGATTGGAGGTCAATGTATAGAGTTATATCCTGACAAACCAATTTATGATATTCCTGCTGTACCAGAGTGTACGGGTGAAGAATTAACAAACAATTTAATTGAACAATTAAAACCTTTTAATATAAAGTTCCACTTATCTGAAAGAGTAGATGAAGTAAAAAAGAATAACGGAAATTGGAATGTTAAAACAAATAAAGGTACTGAGTTTAGTACACCAAATGTAATAATAGCAGGTGGTGTTGGATCTTTTGAACCAAGAAAATTTACACCAAAAGAGTGCGAACAATTTGAAAATAAATCAATTTTGTACTCAGTCAAAGATAAGTCTATTTTCAAAGGTAAAACAGTATCAATTTTTGGAGGAGGAGACAGTGCTTTAGATTGGGCAATTGAGCTCTCAAAAGACTCAAAAGTAAACTTAATTCATAGAAGAGAAGAATTTAGAGGGGCACAATTATCGGTAGATAAAGTGCATGAATTAAAAGATGCTGGTAAAATTAATTTATTTACTAAATATCAGCTAAAATCGGTAAGTGGCAAAGATAGAATTGAAAATATTGAAATAATCAGTGACGATAAACAAACAAAAAATTTGAGTACAGATTATGTACTTGGTTTTTTTGGATTAATCATGCAACTTGGCCCTATAGCTGAATGGGGTTTAAATATTGACAAAAAAACGGTTGCAGTTGACACTGAGAGGTTTGAAACAAACCAAAAGGGCATTTATGCCGTTGGAGATATCTGTAGTTATCCAGGAAAATTAAAATTAATATTATCTGGTTTTCATGAGGGGGCTTTAGCTGCTAGAGCTTGTTTTAAGCTAGCAAGACCTGATGAAAAATATAGATTTGAATTTACAACATCGTCAAAAACAATAAAAGACAGACTCGGTGTTAAAGAGTGATTGAGCTATACTCATCGGACACCCCCAACGGAAAAAAAATTAGTATAATGTTAGAAGAGATTGGCTTTAGTTATAAAGTAATCAAATTAGATCTTATGAAAGGAGATCAATTTAAACCTAATTTTAAGAAAATAAGCCCTTTTTCAAAAATACCTGTAATTGTAGACCATTCGAATAATAAAGAGGCCATCTTTGAATCTGGTGCAATATTAATTTATCTAGCAGAAAAAAGTAACAAATTTTATGACAAATTAAATAAATTAAAAATTGACCAATGGCTTATGGCACAAATGGCAATGGTAGGTCCGTTGATTGGCCAGTATCATTATTTTTATCATTTTAATAAAGGATTAAGTGAAATTGGAGAAAAAAGATACTTTGAAGTTACAAAAGATATTTATAAGGTTTTAAATGAACATTTGAATAAAAATAAATTTCTTGCAGGCGAAAGTTATTCAATTGCAGATATTGCAACATGGCCATGGATAGCAAGACATCACTGGCATGATATTGGATTAAAAAATTATCCCAATTTACGTGAATGGTATGAGTTGATAGCTAGAAGACCAGCTGTAATAAAAGGTTATAAGTTTATAGATGAAAACTCTGAAATTCCAAAGCCCTAGTCATCAGCGTATACTTTTTCTTCTTTTTCATGTTTTTCTTGAGCCGCAATACATAAGGTAGCAACTGGTCTTGCTATTAATCTTTTAAGACCAATCGGCTCTCCAGTATCTGCACAAAATCCATAAGTTCCATCTTGTATTCTTTTTAATGCAGAGTCTATTTTTGAAATGAGTTTAATTTGTCTGTTAATAGCCCTAAATTCTACATTCTTCTCAGTGTATGAACTTGCCTGATCAACAATATCTGCAGATGTACTATTATCGTCTAAAGAACTATTATAAATTGCCTCATTACTAGTTCTTTTTAATTCAGTTTTCCAATCTTGTAGTTTTTTTTTAAAAAAAGCTAAATGTTTTGGACACATATACTTTTCAGTTTCTTTTGGGGTATATGTCTTAGAAATTTTTACCATCTAATTATTAAAAAACTTGGTGAATATATTCATCAATTAAATACTGTCAAGAAAGCATTAATTGTATAAATTGTAGAAAATGGCTGAAAATAAAAAAAAAATATCAAAATTATTTTATATTTTTATATTTGCACATTTAGTTCTATGGACAGTTGTGCCCTCTCTTGTGAATGTAAATCTACCTTTAGATACAATAGAAGCTTTAGCATGGGGTAGTAATTTAGAATGGGGTTTTAATAAACATCCTCCAGTTAGCGCGTTTTTTCCGCAAGTATTTTTTATGATTTTTGGATCACAGGACTGGGCTTATTATTTTTTGAGTCAGATATTTGTTGTTACATCTTTTTATTTTGTTTTTAAATTATCAAATGAAATGACAAATAATATAAGATTGAGTTTAATATCTGTTTTATTGCTAGAGGGAATCTATTTCTATAATTTTACTACTCCAGAATATAATGTAAATATTGCTCAACTACCTTTTTGGTCAATAACTGTTTACTTGGCATGGAAAATCTTTGATAAAAAAGATCCAGATGTAATTAATTTGATTTTACTAGGAATATTTGCTGCTGTAGGATTTCTATCAAAATATTTATTTCTATATTTATTGATTTCAATTGATTTATTATTTTTCTATTTTATCTTTATAAAGAAATATTTTAAATTTAAGTTTTCATACCTCATATCTTTAGAAGTCTTCTTATTACTATTAATTCCACATTTTATTTGGCTAATAGATAATGATTTTGTAACTATTACCTATGGCCTTTCAAGAACAGGAAATGAAGAATTTCAAATTATTAACCATATCAAGTATCCTGTTTTATTTATTTTGAAACAAATCGGAATTTTAGTCCCTTTTTTTATTTTATGTTTATTTTTAATAAAAAAATTCAAATTTAGTTTTACTTTAAAAGATAAAAAAACAGCTTTCTTATTTTTTGTTAATATAGTTCCTGTGTGTCTTGTTTTAATCACCTCAATATTATTAGGATCAAAAATAAGAACAATGTGGATGACACCTTTTTATTTGTTTAATGGAGTATTATTTGTTTATTTATTTAAAAAACAAATAAATATTAAAAAGATCAATAACTTTTTATATTGCTTTTTATTTTTATTTTTATTTTCACCGTTTGTTTATGGATATATTTCCTTATCTAATGATAATAAGAGAACTGATTATCCTGGAAAACAAATTGCAGAAAAAGTCCAACTTGAATGGAACAAAAATTTTGATGAACCTATTGAGTTTGTAATTGGCGACGAATGGAAAGCGGGAAATCTATCATATCATATAAAATCTAGACCAAAGTGGGAAGGATTTTTAGGAAATAATGAAATACTTAATGAAGCTAAAGAATATATTTGCATTGATGACATTTGTGTAGGAACATATAAATAAATTATGATTAATTCTGAAAATCTTATAAATTTTGTAAATCAAACTCCAAAATCAGAACTTCATTTACATATTGAGGGTAGCTTAGAACCTGAACTAATGTTTAAGCTTTCAAAAAGGAACAATGTTGAAATCCCATTTAAAAATGTAGAAGAAATAAAATCTGCCTATAATTTTTCAAATTTAGACTCGTTTTTAAAAATATATTATCAAGGATCAAATGTTTTAATTACCGAGGAAGATTTTTTTGATTTGACATGGGAATATGTTTTAAGATGTAAAAAAGATAATATAGTGCATACAGAAATTTTTTTTGATCCACAATCACATACAGAAAGGGGAATAAGTTTTGATACTGTCATTAATGGAATTTATAAGGCACTTAAAAAAGGAGAATTAGAATTTGGAATAACATCAAAAATTATAATGTGCTTTTTAAGACACTTAGATGAGCAGCCTTGTTTTGAAGTTTTAAATCATGCTTTAAAACATAAAGACAAGATAATTGGAATTGGTTTAGATTCCTCAGAAAAAGGGAATCCACCTCAAAAATTTAAAAGGTTGTTCGAAGCAGCTATTAAAGAGAATTTTTTAACCGTTGCACATGCAGGAGAAGAAGGTCCTCCAGAATATATTTGGGATAGTTTAAATTTGCTTAAAGTCAAAAGGATTGATCATGGAGTTCAATGTTTGAAAGATGAAAAACTTGTAAAAATATTGAGGCAAAATAATATACCACTTACAGTTTGCCCTTTATCTAATATAAAGCTTTGCGTATTTGATCGGTTAGAAAATCATAATTTAAAAAAAATGTTAGATGCAGGTTTGAGAGTAGTTGTAAATTCAGATGACCCCGCTTATTTTGGCGGATATTTGAATACTAATTTAATTGAAACTTCAAAAGCCTTAAATTTAAGTATAGAGGATATTAAAATATTAATACAAAATTCCTTCAAATCTTCATTCTTAGACGAAAATAGTAAAAAAAATTGGTTGAATAAGATATAATTTTTTATCAAGCATAATGAAAATTAAAATTCTAATTCCAGTCTATAATGATTTTCAATCTGTCTCAAAATTAATATCTAAAATAAACTTTACTATATCAAATATAAGTCATGAATTTTCAATAATTATTGTCAATGATAATTCAACAGAGAATGCTGAAATTGATATTAACAACATTGACAAAATAAGTTCTATTAAAATAATCGAAATAAAAAAAAATCAAGGGCACGCAAGATGTATTGCCACTGGTTTGAAATACATACTTGATAAAGAGCAATTTGATTATGTGATTCCAATGGATGGAGATGGAGAGGATAGACCTGAAGAAATAGCTAAATTTATTGAATTTTTAAAATATGACCAGATTAAACCAATCGTTGGTGAGAGAGTTAAAAGATCTGAGGGACTAATTTTTAAAATATTCTATAGCATTCATAAGTTAATAACTTATATTTTTACTGGACAATCAATCAAGTTTGGAAATTTTACATGTTTACCAAAATCAACAGTTGAAAAAATGGTAAGTGAAAAAGCTACTTGGAGTAGTTTTTCAGGTTCATTAACAAAATTAGAGAAAAATAGATCAACCATACCTTCAATAAGAGGGAGCAGATATTTTGGACCATCAAAAATGAGTTTTTATAATTTGATAAAGCATTCTCTATCAATTATTGCAGTATTTAAAACAAACGTAATAATTCGATCAATTTTATTTTTTTTAATTTATTTATTTTTAATTTATGAAAATCTAAGTTATATCACTATGATTCCTTTGTTAGCAGTTCTTGCTTTAGTAATTTCAGTTTTAGCAATTTCAAAAAGAGAAAATATTAGTGAATTAAATAATTCTTTATCAAATATTAAGAATATTGATGAAATTAAATAGAATTAAATCTTTTAAAAAAAACAAAAAAAAGATATTATTTTTTTATACTAAGTGTGGTTGTGCTCACTTGTAAAAAAAGGGACAACAAAAAACGAGCATAATCTATGAAAAAAATATTACTAATCATTACTTTAAGCTTATTAACTTCAACCAATCTATTTGCTGAGAATTTAAATTGGTTTTTTAATAAGTGGCTTTTTGAAAACGGACATCATCAATATTTAAATGAGCAAGGATCTCACAATCTAAATATCAATATAAAAAATAAAGCATTATCAGCTACTAATATTGCTTATCATTCAAATCCAAACAGAGATACGCTGATTTATTATTTATGGAAATATTCATATAGAGATAGAAGTCAACATTTAAAAGAGTTTAAACCGACAAATAGTTCCTACGATTTTAAATTCAACTTAATTGAAGATAAATTTGTAAAAAAGCAAATGAAAACCAAAGCTATCCTTAGTTATTTATATTATCAAGATGGTGAAGTATTAATTGACGAACTTTCTCCTAAAGAAATGCTGGGAGAGTTTTTGAATAATGAAACAAAATTTTATTCAATGTCAATGGGTAAGTCAGTAACTTCTTATTTAGTAGGTCACGCAATATGTGAGGGTTATATTGATGGAGTTGATGCTAGAGTAAATGACTGGCCTATAATAAAAGATTCTCTTTATCATGATCAAAAATTAATTAATTTTTTAAATATGAATACTGGTGATCAAAAATATATCGATGAGTTTGAAGATGGTACTAGTAAATTAGGCCCATATGAAGACACAGATATTGCAACAACCATGCGCTATCACTTTAACAACCAAAATACAAAAAAATCTAAGGAAAGATACAATTACAATGGATTTGTTACTCAGTTAATTTTAAACTATATGAAATTTAAAATTGGTAAAGATTATGACAAATTTTATAGCAAAGTTTTCAACGATAAAATAAAGATCAAAAATAGCATTCGTTATGGCTACACTAGTTTAAATGAAAGTTGGGGAAATGGACATCCTAACATAATGGCAACGAGATTTGACTATCTTAGAATAGCAAAAGCTATAATGGATGACTATCAGAATGATACTTGTGTTGGAAAATATTTAAAAGAAATTTACGAAAGAAGAATACCCAAAAAATTAACTGAAAAAAGAAACGAGCCTGCATTTAATCGTACAAAATCATATGGGGGTCAATTTCATATGGATTTTCCAGGATTAAAAGACAAAATTATATTTGGAATGGGTGGCTATGGCGGGAATATGATTTTAATTGATGTAGAAAATTCAAGAATACTGGTTGTTAATTCACTCCATTATAATAATAAAAAATATAAATATAATCACAAAAAGCTATTACACGATCCATTCAAAAATGGTAAACAAATAAATTGAAAAAATTTTTCGTATCAATAGTTTTTAGTTTGTTAATTATAGGAACTACAAATTTTCCTAAAGAAGTTAGTGCAGGAGAAATTACAAATCTGCAGTGGAAAAAAAGTGTCGCTTATGGCAAGGAGCTTTATAAATTTAGGGAAACTGTTACTTCTCCAGCTTTAGGCGAAAAAGCTTGGAAGATAACATTGTTACCAAGAGATTGTGGCAGAGACAAAGACGGAGATTATTCTGATTGCAAAAATAATGGCAGAGATGCTGTTGTTGGACATGGTGGAGGAGATAGAGCTAGAAGTGAATATTCCACATCAGGCAACAGGTACACTGGAGAAAGATGGATTTCTGTAAGTATTTATTTGCCAGTAGACTTTAAATCAGTCGAACCTGTAAGCACTTCTCTTTTTCAAATATACGAGTGGGGAAATACAAATCAACAAAGACATCCAAGGATGATGTTAAGAGTAAAAAATGGGGTTTTGGAACCTAGATATTTTCCTGTAAATGGACATGATGTTCCAGGAAAAATAATCAAACATCTTTTTATTGATGAGATGAAAGATAAGTGGACCACAATTATATTTCATACAAAAATGGGACTAGCTCCTGAAGAAGGATTTTCAAAAATGTATGTAAATAATGTTCTTTATAACGATTATGATGGAAGAACAGGTTATGGAGGTCGATTTTTTAATAAATTTGGCATCTATCATAGTTGGATTTCTAGATGGAAGGATGAAGTACATGGTGAATATCCTACACAAGTTGTTTTTTATGACAATTTATTTAGAACAAATAGTAAAGAAAAGTTAATAAAATTAATTCAAAATTGATGAAAAAAATTTTACTTATTATTTATTTGTTTTTTTTATTTTCTGGAACTGTATTTTCTGACAACCATAAAACAAATTTTAAAGATATAAAGGGATACAAGAAGCAATTTCTTTCTATGTCAGAGAAAAAGATAAACAGAATAATAGAAGTAAATGTTTCTGATGGTTTTCCAGTTTATGATGGAAAAACAAGCATTCAGGTTACTGTAAATAGAGAAGATGCTGGTTGTGGCAAAGGAAAAGCACAAACGACCCAAATTCAATGTGATGGAAAAGGCAATAGAAGTAGACAAGAAATTCATCTTGGAGATATGAAATTAAAAAACAAAGAGCATATCTTTGAATATGCAGTTTACTTTGATGAAAGTTACGAACCTCTGGAGAAAGGCGCAGTAGTTATAATCGGCCAAATGCATACCGATAACAAAGCTAAAGGATGTCATAGTTGTTGTCATTTTTGGGCTCAAGATTTCAAATATAAAGGCGAACATTATTACAGTTGGGCTAGTAAAGCTGCTTATGCATCAGAGCCAGTTATAATTGGAAAAATTGAAGACCTAAAGGGTAAGTGGACACATTTGAAATTTCATGTCCTTTGGAAACTTGATGAAACTGGAAGATTTAAGATTTATAAAAATAATGAAGTTTTAGCTGATCTAAAAAATATAAAAACCTTAGCCGATACTTGTACGGGTGGTTATATGAAATTTGGAATTTATAGACATAGAACCATTGGTTATTGGAATTCTGACTGGGAAAGTTTACCAGATCAAAGAATTTATTTAGACAGCATAATATTCAGGAAACCCAAAAAAGAAGAAAAATTTAAGAATTAAGTAGCTCTTATCGTTGGTAGACAATAAAAATCAGCTGTATCTATTTTGGAAGAGTATTGTCTTCTCATATTCCACCTTTTTTGAACTCCTGCACTTGCAAGACTTAAAGTTGATCTTCCATACTTATAATTAGTATTATCAATAGATCTCATTAAACTATTTATCTTTTCATCTTTTTCAGAAGAGAATAAATTTTTCTTTCTGTCTGCATTTGACAAACCTGTAAGCATTACGCCTGCTTTTTGATATCGATATCCATTTTTAAAAATACTATCTAAAATCGACATTGCTGTTTTAACAGTTTCAATGCTGTTATTTGTTGCAATTGGAAAATCAACAGTCTTAGAGTTTGAATAATATCCAAATTGTCTTTGAAAAGGACTCGTTCTAACAAATACTGTAATTGCTTTTGCAACTAAAGACTCTGACCTAATTTTTTCGGATGCATTTAAACAATAATTTGCAACAGCTTCTCTTAGCTCTTGAAATTTTTCAACTCTTTTCCCAAACGATCTTGATACGACACAACTTTTCCTTTTTGATGTTGTAGTCTCTAAATCAATGCAAGGAATTCCACGAAGTTCCATTGCAGTTCTTGAACTTAAAACATTTGAACTTTTTTTAATCCAAGTGTTTGATTTATTCTTAAGTTGTTTAGCATTATAAATTCCATTTTTTTGATAAAATTTAGTTAATTGTTTTCCAACTCCCCAAATATCGCTAATTTCTACTTTCTCTAAAATTGGATCAATATTTTCAATTCCAATTAAACTAGTTACACCTGACTGTGTTTTCTTTGCAATATGATTTGCGACTTTACTTAAAGTTTTAGTTTTAGCAATTCCAATACTAGTCGGTATCCCCGTCCACTGTAGAACTGTAGCTCTAATTTCTTTACCAACTTTTTCAACTTCTTCGTCAGTAAAATTAGATAAATCTAAAAATGCCTCGTCAATTGAATAAATCTCGATATCAGAATTAAATCTTTTAAGAGTTCTCATTACTCTTCTTGAAATATCACCATATAAGGAATAGTTTGAAGAAAAAACCTGTACATTATTTTTTATAATAATATCCTTTCCTTTAAAATAAGGTTCACCCATTTTAATACCCAAAGCCTTTGCTTCTGTAGATCTCGAAATTATACATCCATCATTATTTGATAAAACAACAACAGGTTTTTTTCTTATTTTAGGATTAAACAATCTTTCACAAGAAACATAAAAAGAATTACAATCAACTAGCGCTATTTTTTTAGTATACTGAGTGGATGACATAAGTAACTACTCCCCATATAAAGATATCTTGTTCTTCATTAATTAGAATTCGATCACCAAAATTTTTAGAACCCGATGTTAAAAACTTTTTATCTCTCTCCTGAACTAAGGTCTTAACAACTAATTCATCATGAACATTTGCAATAACAGTTGAAAAATCTCTTGGCGTTAAACTCTTATCGACTACTAATAAATCACCGTCATTAATCCCAACATCCACCATTGATTTTCCTTGAACTCTAATGATAAAAGTCGCTGGAACGTTTTTTATTAAATGAATATTTAGATCAATATCT
>CACOZH010000017.1 GCA_902631595.1 uncultured Pelagibacteraceae bacterium
TATGACTTTGATAATGATTTTTGCAATTCCTTATTAGTTATGTAGCCTTTGATATTACCTTGTCTGTCAACTACTTCACAGTTTGCATTATTACAAACTACTTGAGGTAAAAACTCCTCGATAAATTGGTCTTCATTAACTTTAATTAAGTTTGTTTTGTCTATACCATTAGCTTGCGTCGCAGGTATCATAATAATTTTTGCTTTAATTACTTTTGCTCTGTTTACATCTTTAACAAATGCTTCTACATAGTCATCAGCAGGATTCATTATGATCTCAACAGGAGTTCCTACTTGAACTAATTTACCAGCATTTAAAATTCCTATATGATCTCCTAGTCTCAATGACTCATCCAAATCGTGAGTAATAAATACTATAGTTTTCTTTAATTCAGCTTGTAAATCTAAAAGCTGTTTCTGCATGTCACTTCTTATTAAAGGGTCTAATGCTGAAAATGCTTCATCCATTAACATAATATCAGTATCGGTAGCTAATGCTCTAGCAAGACCAACTCTTTGTTGCATACCCCCAGATAATTGGGCAGGAAATTGATTTTCAAACCCATTTAATCCAACAGCTTGGATCTTATCCATCGCGATACTATTTCTTTTATTTTCATCAATACCCTGCATCTCAAGACCATAGCCAACATTTTGCAAAACAGTTTTGTGCGGAAATAAACCAAATCTTTGAAAGACCATGCTCATTTTATGTCTTCTAAAATCGATAAGACTTTCGGTGTTCAAGCTCATTACATTTGTACCTTCAATTAAAATTTCTCCGTCAGTTGGATCAATCAATCTATTTAAATGTCTGATCAATGTTGATTTTCCTGAACCTGATAGACCCATACATACAAATGTTTCCCCTTCTTCAATTTTAAGAGAAACATTATCTAAACCTACAGTATGCCCAGTTTCTTCAAGAAGTTGTTCTTTAGTTGCTCCATCTTTTACCATTGGTAAAACTGAATTAGGATTATTTCCAAAAATTTTGTAAACGTTATTTATTTCAATTTTAGACATTATTTTTTCTCCTTTTTAGCAGGTGTAGTCCTCTCCTGTAAAGTTTCTCCATATGATTGAGTTATTCTATCTAAAACAATAGCCAAAAGTACTATTGCTATTCCTGCTTCTGCAGCTCTACCTACATTTAATTGCTGTAATCCTAATAATACCTCATCACCCAAACCTCTAGTTCCAATCATGGATGCAATTACTACCATTGCTAACGCCATCATAGTACATTGGTTAATTCCTTGCATAATATTTGGTAAAGCAAGAGGTAATTGAACTCCTAATAATTTTTGTTTCTTACTTGCACCAAATGCATCAGCTGCCTCAATGACTTCTTTATCAACTAACCTTATTCCCAAATCTGTAAGTCTAACAAGAGGTGGAACAGCATAAATAAAAGTTGCAATTATAGCTGGCACAGCTCCTAGTCCAAATAACATTATTCCTGGTATTAAATAACAAAAACTTGGAATAGTTTGCATTAAATCTAAAACAGGTAAAATTACATTTCTTGTTCTGACACTTCTCGCCATTGCTATTCCCAATGGAATTCCAGCAATAACACAAAGAAAAATTCCAATTAACATTATTGCAGTTGTTTCAATTGCTTTTTGCCAAAATATTGGGTGAAGAAAACCTATAAAAAATGTACAGAAACCAACAAATACAGTTGTTCCAATTTTTCTACCACTTGCAAAATAAGTTAAAACAACCACACCAAGTATTACTAATGGCCACGGTGCTTGAATTAAAAAATTTTTTACAAGCATCAACATATATAAAAGAACATTGTTTATAGCTTCAAATATATAACCATATTTTTCATTTAATGCTTTAAAACCAACGTTGATCCAATTCATTAATGGTAAATCTAACCACTTAGGCCACTTACCTCCCAGCCAAGAAAAATCATTTAATAATTCACTAATATTTTCAGGTTTTCTTTTTGATTGACTGTAACTAGTAATTAATAACCATACGAAAACAAACAACAATCCAACGTTAAAAATTATTTTTTTATTTTTCTTAAGTGCTTCCATATGTCAGTTTCAATTAAAGAAAGAGCCCCGAGGGGCTCTCTCATTATATTTTATTTAGTGATTATAATGCTGCTGAAACTTTCTTAGCAACATCAGCTGGTACCCAGTCTTTCCACATAGTTTCTGTTTTTAAGAACTCTATTGCAGTAGCTTCCATATCACCACCTGACTCATCTTCATAATATGCCAACATTTTGTTCACAGTAGCTGTTGGTACTGTATATTTTCCAATGAACTCATTTTCTTTTGGATGAGATTTTGCCCATGTTGCAAGAACAGATTTGGTTAAAGCCATATCTCTATATTCACATGCACAAGAAGGTTTATAAGCGTCTGGACCATTAGCTTTTATGTCTTCTACAACTACAGACATATCATCCCAACATTTTTGGTCAAATTTTGGCTCTGATAATCTTACTAGATCAACTTTACCCATTAAACCTGTTGGCGCCCAGTAGTATGTAAAGATTGGTTTTTTCTTTGCAAATGCACCTGCTATTGCAGCATCTAATGCTCCACCTGAACCTGGATCAAAGTTAGTATAGTATTTATCTAAACCATATTCTTTTTGTTTAACCAAGTTAACAGTGTAGCAAGTCCAACCAGATATACAGCTAGTCATTCTTCCTTTTGAAGGATCTTCAGGATCTTTAAATAGCGCTGCTATTTTTGGATCTTTCATGTCTTCAACTGACTTTAAATTATATTTATCAGCAGTAGCTTTATCTACATAAAATGCTTGCTGAGAGTCAGGAGTATTAGTTCCCATATGTATAATAGTTCCTGCTTCTTCGTGAGGCTTATAATTACCAATAATGTTGTCATACCAAACTTCTGTAATAACATCTAATTGACCATCATAATGAGCGGCCATGATTGGAGTAGTACTTCCTTTTGTAACAGAAACCTCACATCCATATCCTTTTTCAAGAATAAAAGTTGTAATTGCTGTATGAATGTTGGCACTAGACCAGTCAAAATCTCCTAATCTTGCTTTACACTTAGCATTTGCACTAGTTGCAACTAACGCAAATATTGAAGCGAAAATCGTAGAGATTGCTAAACTTCTTAAAAGCTTCATATTTTTATCTCCTTAATTAATTAAGTTTTATAAATGTATTTAATAATGAGTAAGAAACAAACACAAGAAACAAATTATCATTTCTTTTATGTTTCAACTATTAATTGAATTGAAAACATTAATGTTTAATATAATTATTTGAAAAATGGCAAATATTTCAAAAATAGAAAAAAATAGCTCATACCTAAAAGTTTTATGGAGTGATGGCGAAGAGAGTAAATTTAATTATATGTGGTTAAGAGATAATTGCTCCACTGCACATGATAAGGATTCAAGACACAGAATGTTTAATATTTTGGATGTTTCACCTGAAATAAATCCAAAAAATTTTAATGTAAATAAAGATGGAAATTTAGAAATAGAGTGGAGTGAGGATAACCATAAAAGTTTATACGAAAGTAAATGGTTAAGAGATAATTGTTATACTCTAAAAAATAATAAAAAATATATGTCACCTTATGAGCTTTGGGATTGTTCATTAGAAAAAAATTTAGAAACTGTAATAATTAGCCACAAAGAAATAATGGAAACAGATAAAGGGCTTATCAAATGGCTTGAACTTTTACATCATAAAGGAATTGCCATCATAAAAGATGCTCCAACTTCTAAAAAGTCTGCTCTACCAGTATTAAATAAAATAAGTCATACTAGAGAAACTTTTTTTAAAACACCTTTTGAGGTAATAAATATTCCAAAACCAAATAATTCTGCATATACAGCACACGCACTGAGAAATCATATGGATTTACCTTGGTTTGAAAATCCTCCGGGATATCAGTTTCTGCATTGTCTTATTAATTCTGCAAAAGGAGGAGACTCATCAGCAGTCGATGCATTTGCAGTTGCAGATTATTTAAGAAAAAATGAAAAAGATGTTTTTGATATTCTAGTAAATACCCCACTTAAGTTTAGAGATAAAGATTATACGCAAGAGGCTATAAGAAGTGTTTATGGAACTGCAATATCGTTAACAAAGGACGGAGATTATAATGATATAAGATATAGTATAGCAACGTTAGATATTCTAGACTGCCATCCAGATCTTATGGAAAAAAGTCTATAAAGCGCATCATAGATTTGGAAATTTACTACATGATAAAAAATTTCAGATAAATTTCAGATTACAACCAGGTGATATTTTTTGCTTTAATAATAGAAGATTACTTCATGGGAGAACAGAATTTGATCCAAATTCAGGTAACAGACATTTGCAAGGCTATTACATGGATAGGGATGAAATTATCGGAAGATTAAACTATTTAAAAAGCCTATAAATTTTCAAAAATAAGATTTGAATCGAAATATTTATTAAAAATTTTTTTATTTTTTATTGTGTAGAAATATTTATCTTTTTCAATTTTTTTAATTTGCCCACTATTAAGAAAATATTTATCTAGTATTAAACAATAAATATTTCTATTTTTAGATTTTTTAATAATTTTTTTAATACTTGTTGCCGGAGTAAACGACAAACCAACCTTTATTTTATTATTGATTTTTAAAATTCTAAAAATATTTTTTTCTTTAAAAGAGATAAAAACACATTTTTTATAATTTTTAGTTTCATTTAATAATTTATTTAACAGTTTGTTTGAGAATAGGGGTTTTATCTCTAAAAATAGATGATGTTTATTTTTTGAAAGCTTTAATAAATCTTTGAGTAAAGGAATAGGATATTTATTTTTAGTTAATTTTTCAATTTCAGAATAATTTATGTTTTTAATACTTTTATTGATTTTGTGGATCCTTTTTAAAGTAAAGTCGTGAAAACAGACAAATTTGTTATCTTTTGTAGCATGAATATCTGTTTCTATGCCGAACCCTTTTTTGAAAGACACCTTAAATGAATTTAGTAAATTTTCTTTGTGTTTCCTGCTAATTATACCTCGATGAATTAAATGCATTAAATTAAATATATTACATTTATTTCCAACCTGTAACAGTTTTAACCTCAAGATACTCTTCTAAACCCCAAACTCCACCTTCTCGACCATTTCCTGATTGCCTATATCCACCAAAGGGCGTTCCTGCATCAGCCCCCTTTCCATTGACGTATACACATCCTGATCTTAATTCTTTGGCAACCCTATGGGCTTTTTCTTTGTCTTCTGTTTGAAGGTAATTTCCTAATCCATATGATGTATCATTTACAATTTTAATTGCCTCCTCTTCTTTTTCAAAAGGTATTATGGAAAGAACCGGTCCAAAAATTTCCTCTTTTGCAATTCTCATATCATTTGTAACATCAGTAAAAATCGTGGGTTTTATAAAGTAACCTTTATTTAAGCCGTTTGGTCTATCCGGTCCTCCTGCAGCCAATGTTGCTCCTTCTGTAATACCACTTTCTATTAGGTTAATTATTTTATCATATTGAACTTTTGAAATAACAGGTCCTATGTGATCTCCTTTTTTTGATCCTACATCTACTTTAATTTTATTAGCTTCATCAACGGCTTCATTAACAGCTCTTTGATATATTGATTTTTCAACTAACATTCTTGTTGGAGCATCACATGATTGACCAGAATTACTCATTACATTTCTTATTCCATCTCTTACTGCATTCGGGTAAGAATCCGCAAAAACTATATTTCCACCTTTACCCCCGAGCTCTAGGCAAACTCTTTTTATAGTATCTGCCGCGTTTTTAGAAATTAATCTACCTGCTCTTGTAGATCCTGTAAAAGAAATCATATCTATATCAGGATGACTCGAAAGGTTTGTACCAACCCCAGCACCATCTCCATTTACTAAATTAAAAACACCTTCGGGAAAATCTGCTTCATCTATCATTTCAGCAAATAGCATACCTGAAATTGGAGCTATTTCAGATGGCTTTAAAATCATTGTACATCCTGTTGCTAAAGCAGGAACTACTTTTAGTACAATTTGATTTATAGGCCAGTTCCATGGAGTAATTAATCCACAAATTCCTATTGGCTCATGACAAATATGATTATTTGATTTTGCATCAAAGTGTTCGTCAAATTTAAATGCTTTTAATCTTAAAATAAAATCTTCTAAATGAGTTTGACCCGATGCCGTTTGTACTTCAGAAGCCCAATCCATTGGTGCGCCCATTTCATCTGAAATAGCTTTAGCCATGTCATCAAATCTCTTTTTATAAATCTTTAAAAGATTTTCTAATAGTTTAAGCCTTTCATCTTTGGATGTTTTTTTCCAACTTTCAAAAGCAATTTTTGCAGCCTTAACCGCTTTATTCACATCTTCTATTGAGCCTAAAGAAATTATTGCATAAGGATCTTCATTTGATGGATTTATTACCTCAAGATCATTTGGCTTAAAAGGAAATTCCCATTTACCATTTATATAAAATTTTCTCTTATCTAACATTCAAACCTCATATCCTTTTTTTTCAGGTTCATTATCAGTTAATTCCTCTGGAAAACCTTTCTCTCTAAAGTTAATACCATATTTATCTTCCAATCTTTTTACAACCATTGACGACCATGCTCTGGAGCCAAATTTCTCCTTTGCGTCTTTAAAAATATCTAGAACAAATGGTGCAATTTCTAGCTCAATATTTTGATCTTTAGATAGTTTATTAAATAAAGACATATCCTTTTCAACAAGATCCATTGTAAAATTAATATTATAGGATCCATTAAGTATTACCTGACTTTCAGTTTCATGAACAAATGAATTTCCTGACGAAATCTTTATTCCTTCAAAGGTTTTTTTTAAATCTAGATTATGTTTTTTTGCAATAGTCCAAGCCTCTCCTAAAGCTGCTAAATGAACAGAAGCTAAGTAATTAGTGATTACTTTTAAAATTGAAGCGGAGCCTAATTCTCCAACATGTAAAATTTTGTTTCCCATACAACTTAATATTGGAAATACTCTTTCAAAGGCACTTCTTTCTCCACCAACAAAGATTGCAATATTTCCTTTAGCTGCTCTGTGACAACCTCCACTTACAGGGGCTTCAATAGGAATTGCTTTTTTTTCTTTTATTAGATTGCCTAATTTAGTCACTTCTTTTTGATCTGTTGTACTCATTTCAATCCAAATTTTATTTTCTGTAATATTCTTTAAAATTCCATTTTCATTAATCATTACATCTGAACAAATTTTTGGAGAAGGCAAACATGTTATTATTATATCAACTTTTTTAACTAGTTCGGTAATAGATTCTGAAACTTTTACACCCATGGATTTAAATTTATCAGCGACACTTTTGTCTAAATCGTACACTGTCAGGTCAATATTATTTCTAAACAAGCTTCCAGCAAGTTTTCCACCTACGTTTCCAAGTCCTATAAATCCAATTTTCATTTTTTAATTTGTTGATCTATTTCATGATATATGTATTTTGAGTAAATGAGCAAAGCATTTTTAGTTTACGGTCATTATAATGATAAGTCGTTTAATTCAGCAATAAAAGATACTTTCATAGAAACCGCAAAAAATCTTGGACATACAGTGGATTGTGTAGACCTGTATAAAGAAAAATTTGATCCTATATTTACAGGAGAAAAACCAGACGAAACTGTTCTTGATCATAGAAAAAGAATAGAAGCAGCAGATGCTATTGTTTTAATTGCTCCAATATGGAATTTCAGAATGCCAGCAATTGTTGAAGGATGGATTGATAAAATTTTAGCGCCGCCATGGGCATTTTCATTTAAAAGACTTTTTGGAAACTACGGATATCCAGTAGGAAATTTAAAAGGTAAGAAAGCTATAGTATTCTGCACATATGGCTCACCACAATTCGCGATTAGAACTTTCTTTTTAAATATGCCAACAAAAAGACTCAGAAGAGGAGTTTTTAATATTTGTGGAATTTCAGATGTAATTTATAGAAGGTATTTTTCTGTACCGTTTGTTTCAGACGATAAAAGAAAAAAATTTCTTAATGATGTAAGGAGCACAGCTCAAAAATTATGAAAATTATATTTAAAATATTTTTTTTAATATTTTTATTATTTTCAAACATGTTACACGCTGAAATAATAAAACCAAACAATGGTATTGAGCCATATCAAGTTGTAAAAATTCAATTACGTGGATTAATGGAAAATGACAAGCCTCAAATAGATACAGGAATTGAACAAACCTGGGAGTTCGCTCATCCTCAAAATCAAAAATACACTGGACCACTAGAAAATTTTAAATCAATGATAAAAGGTGATTCATATTCAATGTTGATAGATCATTTGGATCATGAAGTTATCGAGGTTTACAAAAATGAAAAAGTAGCCACTTTTGAAGTTACAGTCTTAGATAAAGATAAAAAATATTATAGATTTAAGTGGCAAGTCGAAAAATATAGGGGAGTTGGACCATTAAATAACTGCTGGTTAACTACGGCTGTATCCCAACCTATGCCAACAGGATCTTCTATCTAGGTTAAACTGTAGCAGCTTAAATAAAAAAATTTGTTTCGAAAGTATTGAAAATTTAGTAGGAATCTAGCTATGAAATCAAAAGCAAAAGTAGTCGTTGTAGGTGGTGGAGTAGTTGGTGTTAGTGCACTTTATCATTTAGCAAAAAAAGGTTTGTCCGATGTAGTTCTTGTTGAAAGAAAAGAATTGACATCAGGATCAACTTGGCACGCAGCTGGACTACTTCCATTATTTAATATGAGTTATTCAGTTGGACAACTACATAAATACGCAGTCAATTTATATAAAACTTTAGAAGAGGAAACTGGAAAGAATGTTGGATTTAGTGTTGTATCGAATATTAGATTAGCAAGTACCAAAGACAGAATGGACGAGTACCATCAGTATGCTGGTGTAGCCCAAACAATTGGTGTTGATGTAAAATTTCTAACACCAGATCAAGTAAAAGAAATTTGGCCACTTTGCAATACTTCAGATTTAATTGGAGCAATTCAGCATCCAGAAGATGGTTATATTCAGCCTGCAGATTTAACACAAGCACTTGCAACAGGTGCAAGAAATAGAGGAGCTGAAATTTACAGAAACACAACTGTTGTTGGAATGAAACAAACTAAAGATGGATGGGTAGTGGAAACTGATAAAGGCTCAATTGAATGCGAACATGTAATTTCTTGTTCAGGAAACTTTGCGAGACAAACTGGAAAAATGGTTGGACTAGACATACCAGTTATACCAGTTGAACATCAATATATTGTAACTGAACCACATCCAGAAATTCAAAAAAGAAAAAAAGAAGGACTACCTGAAATGGGAGTATTAAGAGACAGCGATAGCAGATGGTATATGAGAGAAGAGGCAGGTGGATTAATTTTAGGACCTTATGAAGATGGAGCTCCATGTTGTTACGTTAATGGACCAACAAAAGATTCAGAATATGAATTATTTCAGGAGGATTTAGATCGACTAGCACCGCACATTGAAGGTGCAATACATAGAGTACCAGCTTTTGGAGAAGTAGGAGTAAAAAAAGTTTATAATGGCGCAATATGTTACACACCTGATGGAAACCCAATTGTTGGACCCGCTTGGGGATTAAAAAATTTCTGGATAAATGAAGGACATAGTTTTGGTATCACTGCAGCTGGAGGGGCAGGTTGGCAATTAGCAGAATGGATAGTTGATGGAGAACCAACAATTGATATGCTTGGAGTTGAACCAAGAAGATATGGTGATTATTGTTCTAAAGCTTATTTAAAAGAAAAAAATGAAGAGGCTTATAGAAATGTTTTTATAATTCATTACCCAGACGAAGAGAGAGGTGCCGCAAGACCTTTAAGAACTGCACCGTGTTATGACAGAATGAAAAACCTTGGAGCTGTATTTGGTCAAAAATTCGGATGGGAAAGACCAAATTTTTTTGCAACTGATGGCATGAAACAAGAAGACGATTGGTCATTTAGAAGATCAAATTGGTTTAAAGCAGTTGAAAAAGAGTGCAAAAATGTGAAAGAAAATGTTGGTCTGTTAGATATGTCAGCTTTTGCAAAATGCAGAATTAAAGGACCAGGAGCAGAAGAATTCTTAGATAGACTTGTTGCAAATAAATTACCAAAAAAAGTTGGGAGGATAAATCTATGTCATGCACTTAATACAAAAGGAGGTGTTCACTCTGAGTTTACGATAATGAGAGAATCTGAAAACAGTTTCTACTTAGTGTCTGCTGGTGCATTTCAAAGGTTAGACCATGATTGGATATATAAATGGATGCCAAAGGACGGATCTGTAATTTTTGAAAATTTAACAAATAGTATGGGAGTCTTAGTTGTATCAGGTCCGAAAGCCAGGGATTTAATGCAAAGAGTTTCTACAGACGATTTCTCAAATGAGAAGTTTAAATGGTTAAGTTCGAAAATGGTCGATGTTGGACAAGCGCCAGTTAATGCTATGAGAGTTAACTTTGTTGGAGAATTAGGATGGGAACTACATCATCCAATTGAGTACCAAAATCATATTTTTGATAAATTGATGGATGCCGGAACTGACTTAGGATTAAAACCCTATGGAATTAGGGCAATGAACAGTCTTAGAGTTGAAAAATCTTATAAATTAGTTGGTACAGAATTATCAATAGAGTATTCTCCTTACGAAAGTGGTCTAGATAGATTTATCCATCCAAATAAAGGTAGTTTTATTGGATTAGATGCTCTTAATAAATGGAGAGAAAAAGGATTTGCGAATAAATTAGTAACACTTGAAATTCATAACACTTCAGATGCCGATGTGTTAGGAAATAATCCTATTTATGAAAATGGCAGCGTTATTGGAAGAGCAACAGGGGGAGACTTTGGATTTAGATTAAACAAATCTATCGCATTAGGAATGGTAAAACCAGAACTTGGAAACCCTGGGCAAAAATTGAAGATTGACATTTTAGGAAAAATGCACGAAGCAACAATTCTAGATGAAAGTCCATATGATCCTGAAAATAAATTGTTGAGAGCTTAATGAAAATATTAGTCGCAGTAAAAAGAGTAATTGATTATAACGTACAAGTAAGAGTAAAAGATGACAATAGCGGCGTTGTTACCGAAAATGTAAAAATGTCAACTAATCCACCTGATGATAATGCAATTGAAGAGGCGGTTAAAATAAAAGAGTCAGGAAAAGCGAAAGAGATTGTTGCTATTACTGTTGGAGATGAAAAAGCACAAGAGACAGTTAGAAAAGCTTTAGCTGTTGGAGCTGATAGAGGAATACATGTTAAGGTTGAAGGAGTTATAGAACCATTAGCCGTTTCAAAAATTTTGCAAAAAATTGTGGATAAAGAAAAACCTGACTTAGTTTTTATGGGAAAACAAGCAATCGATGATGATTGTAATCAAACAGGTCAAATGTTGGCTGCTTTACTCAATTGGCCACAAGCAACTTTTGCATCTAAAATAGAAGTAAAAGATAAAACTTTAGAAGTCACTAGAGAAGTTGATGAAGGTTTAGAAACTATTGAGGTCAATGTTCCTGCTATTGTAACATGTGACCTGAGACTGAATGAGCCAAGATATGCCTCTTTACCAAATATTATGAAAGCAAAGAAAAAACCAATTGAACAAATAAATGCTTCAGATTTAGGTATTGATACTAAACCTCGAATAGAACAAATAAAAGTTGAAGAACCCCCAAAAAGAAAAGCGGGAATAAAAGTCGCAAATGTAGAAGAATTAGTTCAAAAATTAAAAAATGAGGCTAAAGTAATATAATGTCGTCTTTATTAATTGCAGAGCATAATAATACAGAGGTAAAGCCATTTACGCTCAATGCAATAACAGCCGCATCACAAATTGATCCAGATTTACATGTTTTAATTATAGGTCATGAGTCCGATGCTGTTGCAAAATCAATATCTGAAATTCCAAATGTTAAAAAAGTGATACATGTAGATAACGAAATTTATAAAAATTATATTGCTGAAAACTTTACAACTGTAGTTACAAAACACGCTGAAAATTATTCACATATAATTTGTTCAGCTAATACATTTGGAAAAAACCTAATGCCAAGAATTGCAGCTTTATTGGATACTTCTCAAGTGAGCGATATAATTAAAGTGATATCTCCAGACACATTTTTAAGACCAATTTACGCTGGAAATGCTTTTGCAACTGTAAAAAGCAATGATGCTAAAAAATGTATTACAATACGACCAACATCATTTGAACCAGCTGAAACATCAGGTGGTTCTGCAGAAATTATTAAGGCAGATGGAGGAGAACAATCAAATCATACAAAATTTATTAAAAAAGAGGAAATTAAATCAGATAGGCCAGAATTAGGAACTGCAAGAATAGTTATCTCTGGAGGAAGAGGTATGCAAAGTGGAGAAAATTTTAAATTAATTCAAGAAGTTGCCGACAAATTAAATGCAGCTATTGGAGCTTCGAGAGCTGCAGTGGATGCAGGGTATATAACTAATGATCACCAAGTTGGTCAAACTGGAAAAGTAGTGGTTCCAGATTTATACATTGCAGTTGGTATATCTGGTGCAATTCAGCACTTAGCAGGAATGAAAGAGAGCAAGATAATTGTCGCAATTAATAAAGATGGAGAAGCTCCGATTTTTAGCGTTGCAGATTATGGTTTAGAAGCTGATTTATTTGATGCACTTCCTAAATTCCTTGCAGAGTTGAACAAATTAAACACTATACAAAAATAACAAATACTATAAAAAATAACATTATGTCCAGAGAAGTGATGGAATACGATGTTATAATCGTAGGTGGCGGACCGTCGGGACTTTCAACTGCGGTAAAACTAAAGCAGTTAAATCCAGATATTAATGTCTGCTTATTAGAGAAAGCATCTGAAATAGGTGCACATATTTTGTCAGGCAACGTTTTTGAAACAAGAGCCTTAGATGAGTTGTTTCCTAATTGGAAAGAGTTAAAAGCTCCAGTGGAAACAAAAGTAACCAAAGAAAAATTTCTTTTTTTAGGAAAGGAAAAATCATTAAGTTGGCCAACTTGGTTACTACCCAAAGTTCAACAAAATCATAAAAACTATATTATTAGTCTAGCTAATCTCTGCAGATGGTTGGGTGAACAGGCAGAAAATTTAGGTGTTGAAATTTTTCCAGGATTTCCAGCCAGTGAAATCTTGTATAACGAAGACGGATCAGTAAAAGGTGTTGCTACTCAAGACATGGGTTTAGACAAAGATGGAAGTAAAAAAGATAGTTTTGAACCAGGTATTGAATTACATGCCAAAGTTACAGTTTTTGCTGAGGGATGCAGAGGTCATTTAGGAAAAGAATTAATAAATAAATTTGAATTAAGCAATGGAAAAGATCCTCAACAATATGGAATCGGTTTTAAAGAGATTTGGGAAGTAAGAGAAAATAACCATGATGAGGGTTTAGTTATGCATACTGCTGGCTGGCCTTTAGATAAAAATACTTACGGTGGAAGTTTTGTTTATCATGCAAAAAATAAACAAATTTATCTTGGTTATGTGATTGGATTAGATTATCAAAATCCTCACCTCTCACCATTTGATGAATTTCAGAGATTTAAAACACATCCAGCGATTAAAAAAACATTAGAAGGTGGAAAAAGAATTTCATACGGCGCAAGAGCGTTGATAGAAGGTGGAATACAAAGTTTACCAAAAATGTATATGCCAGGTGCTTTATTAGTTGGATGTGATGCAGGAACTTTAAACATGCCAAAAATAAAAGGCTCACATACAGCAATGAAAAGTGGAATGATTGCAGCAGAAACAATTATTGAACATATCAAAGAAAATAAAAAACTTTCAATTTATGAGGAAAAATTCAATAATTCATGGGTGTATAAAGAGTTACATGAGGCAAGAAATGTAAAACCAAGTTTTAGTTGGGGATTAATATTGGGTATTTTATTTACTGGTATAGACCAAATTTTATTTAGAGGAAAACTTCCTTTCACATTAAGACATAAACACGCTGATCATGAAACATTGAAAATGGCAGATAAAATGCCCAAAATCGATTATCCTAAGCCTGATAATATAATAACTTTTGATAAAACAAGTTCTGTTTATTTAACAGGCACCAATCACACCGATAATCAGCCGGTGCATCTAAAATTAAAAGATCCTGAGTTACCAATAAAATATACTTTAGAAAAGTTTGATGAACCTGCTCAAAGATATTGCCCAGCAGGAGTTTATGAAGTTCAACATGAAAATAATTTGCCAAAATTTGTTATAAATTCTCAAAATTGTATTCATTGTAAAACATGTGATATTAAAGAGCCCTCACAAAATATAACTTGGGTAACACCTGAAGGTGGAGGTGGACCTAAATATGGAAATATGTAATTTAAGATAAATCAATTGCATGTTTTTTTAAAACATCAATTGAAATTAGTTTAAGAGTCTTTTCATGTGTCTTTTTTATGTAAATTGGGCATCCTTTTCCAGCTTCGACAGCTCTAGCGTACCATCCAGCACAAACGCACCAGTTATCACCCTCTTTTAATCCAGGAAAGCCAAACTTTGGATTAGGTGTGATCAAATCATTTCCAGCCTCTTTTAACCACTCCAAAAACTCATTATTAACTTTAGCACATACTGTGTGTACACCACCGTCACTTTCGTCAGTGTTGCAACATCCATCTCTAAACCAGCCTGTTAACGGATTAGCTGAGCATTCTTCAAGAACTTCACCCAAAACATTTTTTTGTACTTTAACCTTTTCCATAAACATTGAATATATTTTCATCAATAAAGGCGTTAAAAGAAATTGATCTTCGCTCTTCATTTGAATTTTTAAATGGATAAACGCAATGCATTAAATATGCTGGGAAAAAATACATTTCACCAACTCGGGGTTCAATATTAATTGTTGATGGACTCAAAAACATTTTAGAACCATTTATTAATTGAAGATTACCACCAAGATAATTCATTTGATCAGCTTTTGATTTTTGAGTGTGAGTGCCCAAAGAACTGGGAACCTTTAAAAATCCTGCACCTGAAATGTGACCGCTATGGTAGTGAATGGGGTTGTACTCATTTTGAAATTGTCTTACTACCCAGGAATTTTGAACATTAAATTTTGTGATTGATTTTGTTGTTTCTAACTCAATCCATTTTTTTACACAAGTTCCAAGAAATCCCAACCAGCCACTCGATTTGATAAATTCAGGTTCCAAATGAAACTCTTGTGTTACATCGCCTGCTAATTTTTTTCCTAAATCTAATTTCGAAGATTTGCTTTTATCTTTAACTATATCATCAATATTATTATTTAATTTATTCACAATTTCATCTGGAATAATTGCTCTGAAAACAGACGGTCCTAATTGTCTTATTAAATTGTATTTTATTTCCGTCATGGTTTATACTTTAGTAGGATTAGGTTGACCTTTGTATACTATATCTGGATCAAACTTTTTTTCTTTTTCCTCAAACTTCATTTTAATCTCTCTAGCATTTTGTATTTTTCCAAGTGGAACTGATCTATAAAAACATGACCTATATCCAACATGACAACTTGATCCTTCACCAATATCAACCGTCAACCATAAAGAATCTTGATCATCATCAATTCTTATTTCTTTTACTTTTTGAACAAATCCGCTTGTTTTACCTTTATGCCAAATACTTCTACGTGATCTACTCCAATAATGAGCCTCTTTTGTCTCTATAGTTAATTTCAAAGCTTCCACATTCATATAACCATGCATAAGAATCTCTTTAGTATTTGAGCAAGTAGTAATGACCGGAATTAACCCATTATTATCAAATTTAGGTGACAATAGGTCTCCCTCCTCAATATCGTGAACATTTTCTCTTTTTTTAAACATAGAGGCTTTTTTGTAGCACATTTATAGTTATATTAAATATTTAAAAAAAATTGATAATTATATATAAGCACGTTATGAAATTAGTTAAAGATGCAACAAAAGTAGTAGATCAAAAAATCTCAGATAAAGAAGCTGAAGAAGCTTTCATAAAAATATTGCAATGGATGGGCGAGGACCCAACTAGAGAAGGTCTTTTAGAAACACCTAAAAGAGTAGTAAAAGCATTTAAAGAATATTTTAAAGGGTATAACGAAGATCCAAAAAAAGTTTTAGAAAAAACATTTGGAGATGTTGATGGTTATGACGATATGGTCATTCAAAAAAATATTTCAGTTCAAAGTCATTGTGAACATCACATGGCCCCAATTATTGGTATAGCTCATGTTGCCTACATTCCAAAAGACAGAGTTGTAGGTTTAAGTAAACTTGCAAGAGTAGTCGAAATATTTTCAAAGCGTCTTCAAACACAAGAAAGACTTACAATGCAAATAGCTACAACGTTAATGGAAGCACTTGATGCAAAAGGAGTAGCAGTATCAATTGATTCAACCCATCAGTGTATGACTATGAGAGGCATTAAAAAAGAACAAGCTACTACTGTAACAAACTATTACCTTGGAAAATTTAAAGAGGATTTAGGTTTTCAAAATAGATATTTAAGATTTATTAGTAAGTAAATCTTCGTTATAAATTCATTAATGTCAGATAAATTTAAAGCAATTGTAATCAATCAAGAGTCTGAAAACTTTACAAGAGAAGTAAAATCAATAGATCAAGATTTTCTTAAGAATGGAGATGTTTTGGTTAAAGTTGATTATTCAGGATTAAATTTTAAAGATGCTTTGATACTCAAAAATGGAGCTAGATTAGTAAAAGAATTCCCACATATACCTGGTATAGATTTCTCTGGAAAAGTTGAACATAGTAAAAATGAAAAATTTAAATCTGGAGATGAAATAATACTGACAGGATGGAGAGTTGGTGAAATTTACTTCGGGGGTTACGCCCAATATGCAAAAGTTAATGGAGATTTTTTAGTCAAAAAACCTAAAGGATTAACCACAAAACAATCGATGATACTTGGAACGGCAGGGCTTACTGCTCTTCAGTGTTCTTTTGTTGCAAAATTAACAAGAGAAGAATTGTTGTTAGGGGAAAAAGTAAATGATGTAATTGTAACTGGAGCTTCAGGTGGAGTAGGCAGTATTGCAGTTATGATTTTAAATAAACTAGGATGCAATGTTACTGCAGTTACAGGTAAAGAAAGCAACAAAGATTATCTTATAAGTTTAGGTGCAAAAAATGTTATAAATACTAGTGAATTAATGAAAGAAGCAAGACCTTTGGATAAAGGTTTGTGGGATGGAGCTGTAGATACAGTTGGTGGTCAGGTTTTGGCAAATGTTTTGTCCCAAACCAAAGAGACGGGAATTGTAGCATCTTGTGGAAATGCAGCTGATAATAAACTAAATACTACAGTTATGCCATTTATAATCAGAGGTGTT
>CACOZH010000018.1 GCA_902631595.1 uncultured Pelagibacteraceae bacterium
TTTTTTTGTCAAAAAGCGCCAAAATAGACTTAAGAGGTCGACCCCAATACAATTGATTTTTGCCCCATTTCATAGATTTGTTCCAATTAATTTTATCTAGTATCAAAGGCAAATTTTTCTTCAGTAAATCTTGTGTTTTGATTTTTTGCTCAGATTTACTATAAAAATAAAACTCACCTTTTTCAGTTAATTTTAACTTTACTTGTGATTTTTGAATATTATGAGATTTTAAGAAACCCTCTAAAGCTTCTGGCCTTGAATTAACAGATGGTCCTTTTATTTCCTGGGATTTTTTCAAAACATCTTTGGAGATTTTTGAGAAAATTATTATAATTCTGTTAGGTGTAGAATATGAGGCTGTGTATCCTTTAAAATTTATATTATTCTCCCCAAAAAAATTTTTAAGATCTAGGAATAATTTTTTTCTTGCACTAGTTTGAAGCTTTGGAGGAATTTCCTCACTAAAAAGTTCTAAAAATAATTCTGACATACTAAATTTGTGTATCTACCCAAACTTTACCAATGATTACAGTAAGCTCTCTAATTCTAGCTATGAACTCAGCTCTTTGAGCCACACTTATTACGCCTCTCGAATCTAAAACATTAAACACATGACTTGCTTTCAAACATTGGTCATATGCTGGTAAAGAAAGTTTTTTTTCTGTTAAAGATTTTGCCTCTTCTTCTAACATATCGAAAATTTTAAATAAATTGTCAGTATTTGCGTACTCAAAATTATATGCAGAAAATTCCCTTTCTGACTGGTGAAAAATATCTTTATAAAGTATGCCATGATCATTCCAACTTAATTCAAATACATTTTTTTTATTTTGTATAAACATACACAATCTTTCAAGACCATACGTAATCTCTACTGATACTGGATTACATTCCATACCTGCCATTTGTTGGAAATATGTAAATTGAGTAATTTCCATTCCATCACACCAAACTTCCCATCCTAGGCCTGCGGCACCTAAGGTAGGACTTTCCCAATCGTCCTCAACAAATCTAATATCATGATCTTCATGTTCTATACCAAGTGATGATAGACTATTTAGAAATAGTTTTTTTATATTATCTGGTGATGGTTTAATTAAAACTTGAAATTGATAATAATGTTGTAATCTATTTGGGTTATCTCCATATCTTCCATCAGTAGGTCTTCTTGATGGTTGGACATAGGCTGTTCGCCATGGTTTTGTACCTAAAGATTTTAATGTTGTAGCGGGATGAAAAGTTCCAGCTCCAACTTCTAAATCATATGGTTGAAGTATAACACATCCTTGTTTGCTCCAATATTTTTGTAAATTTAATATTGCATCTTGAAATGATAAAATATTCTTTTTTGATTTTTTTTTTTTAGAAACCATACCTTTGCCAAATACTTCTTTCCTCTATAATGCTAGTAATTTTTTCCACATTATCTTCTGAAGACGAGAGTTTTTTAGATATCCAACTTTTTGGTTTTTCAAATTTTTTAATTACAACGTTTTTTCCAAATTTATCTCTCAAAACCTGATTTAGGTTACCAATATCGTCTACAAGTCCAAGCTGTTTAGCTTTTTTACCAGACCAAAATTCTCCTGAAAATAATTCCACACCTGAGCTTTTGTTGAGTTTCGTTTTTCTACTTTCTTCAACAACCTCGATAAAATCTTGATGTATTTCTAATTGTATTTTCTTAAGTCTTTCAATGTCCTCTGGTTTTTCTTCCATGAATGGATCGAGTGTACTTTTATTTTTGCCAGCGGTGTAAACTCTTCTTTCAACGCCAATTTTTTTAATTAGATCTTTAAATCCAAATGATGAAAATATAACCCCTATTGATCCAATAATAGAACTTTGGTTTGCATAAATTTCGTCTCCAGCGCAGGCAATAAGATAGCCGCCAGACGCCGCAACATCTTCTGTAAAAACAATTACTTTTTTTTGATTTTCTTTTGCTTGTTCCCTAATAAATTTATAAATAAGATGCGATTGAACAGGTGATCCTCCAGGTGAATTTATAGTTATAGCTACAGCGGGACTTTTTTTGAATGAAAAAGCCTTTCTGATTATCTCTTCTTGGCCTGAAAAGTCTAAACCTTGTCTAAATTTTCCTGCATTTCCTATTACTCCTATTAATCTAATATGAGGGATTATTTTTTTTTTTTTGAAAAAAGAAAACATATAACTGCTTATTAGATTTTATTAATAATATAAAGCTTACTTTTAGTTGAAGAAAATGGTGCGTCAATTGATAAGTGTATTAAATTTGATTATATATTAACTTTATTTTATGGGATCTGTAATCAAATTAAGTAAAAAAATTAATAATTCTTATCTAGAATTAAAAAAGTCAGTCGAAAGCAAACTTGTAATGGTTGACGAAAAGATTGAACAAAAACTTCAAAGCAATGTAGATTTAGTCAAAAAAATGTCGTCTTACCACCTAGACACAGGTGGGAAAAAATTAAGAGCTTTAATAACTTTAGGAGGCTCTAAATTATGTGGTTATGATAAGGGATCCAGAGATGTAAATTTTGCAGCATGTGTTGAACTAATTCACTCAGCAACCTTAATGCATGATGATGTGATTGATAATGGCGAAATCAGAAGAGGAAAAAAAACATTAAATAAAATTTGGGGTAATCAATCTTCAATTTTGATTGGTGATTACTTGTTAAGCCGTTGCTTTGAAATGATGGTAGAGGATGGAAATTTAGAGATACTAAAACTTCTTTCATCTACATCTGCTCTAATATCACAAGGTGAAATTTTACAATTACAACATAAGGGCGATGTTGATATGTTGGAGGAAACCTATTTAAAAATTATTTCTAATAAAACAGCCGCACTATTTTTAGCTGCATCTAAAATCGGATCAATAATTACTGAAAGAGAAAATAAATATAAAGAAGCTATGGAGTCATATGGAAAAAATCTAGGCCTCACATTTCAAATAGCAGATGATACATTGGACTACAATTCTGATCTTAAACTTTTTGGAAAAAATGTTGGGAATGATTTTTTTGAAGGAAAAGTTACGCTTCCAATAATTCTTCTTTTTCAAAAAATTGACGAAAAAGAGAAAAAGTTAC
Organism: uncultured Pelagibacteraceae bacterium; assembly: GCA_902631595.1. Classification (GTDB taxonomy): domain Bacteria; phylum Pseudomonadota; class Alphaproteobacteria; order Pelagibacterales; family Pelagibacteraceae; genus Pelagibacter. The sequence goes on from CACOZH010000018.1 coordinate 3,084, forward strand.
TAAAAAGTTTTTTTATAAAAGATCTAAGAAATGAAAATGATTTAAAAATAGTTCTTGAGTTAATAAAAAAAAATAATGTAATTAATGAATGTTATAAAAAGGCTGAGCATTATATTAATTTAGCTTCAAATTCATTAAATATTTTTCAAAATAGTGATGAAAAAGAAATACTTAAGAATTTGACATCATTTTCTTTAGAAAGAAATTTTTAAGGGTATAATATTCGCTTTCTCCAAGAATTAATTTCTTTTAAATATTCTAACCTTTGATGAAGTCTGCCCTCTACATCTTTCCAAAATTCTATTCTTTGTGGAGAAAGTAAAAAACCTGACCAGTGGTTTGGTCTTGGTACTTTATTTTGGTCAGAGTATTTATTTTTATATTCTTCAACTTTATTTAGAAAGGAATCTCTTGTTTCCATAGGTTTTGATTGATTAGACGACCATGCACCTATTCTACTTATATATGGTCTAGAATTAAAATATTCGTCAGCTTCTTTATCTGATATTAATGATATGTCTCCTGTAATTCTTACTTGCCTCAACAAAGATTTCCAATGAAAACACATGGAAGCTTTTGGGATTGTTTTTAAATCTGTGCCCTTTTTACTATTTAAGTTAGTAAAAAAAATAAAACCGTTGTTATTGAACTCTTTTAAGAGAACCATTCTAACATCAGGTTGGTGAGATTCGTTAACTGTAGCCAATGCAACAGCATTTGGATCATTAATTTCGTTTTTTTCAGCATCGGACATCCACTGTTTAAAAACAACAAATGGATCATCTTCGTCCATGAAACAAATATCTAGACCTAAATTATTTTTTTTATTCATAATTTCGACAAATTAAACTATATAACAGATATAATGTCATTTAATACTTTTGGAAAGTTTTTTAGATTTACTACCTGGGGAGAGTCTCATGGTCCAGCTATAGGATGTATTATTGATGGTTGTCCACCAAATATCGAAATTAAAACTGAGGATATTCAAAAAGAATTAAATAAAAGAAGACCTGGACAAAGTAAATTTGTCACGCAAAGAAAAGAAAAAGATTTGGTCCATATTATGTCTGGTGTATTTGAGGGAAAAACAACAGGCACACCAATATCCTTAGTAATTTATAATGAAGATCAGAAATCAAGGGATTACGAAACTATAAAATCTAAATTTAGACCTGGTCATGCTGATTATACCTACTTCATGAAATATGGGATACGAGACTATAGAGGTGGTGGAAGACAGTCAGCTAGAGAAACAGCAGCTAGAGTGGCAGCCGGAGCAGTTGCAAAAAAGGTTTTAGAAAAAAAAATAGGAAAAAAATATAAGGTCGTTGGCGCTGTTACACAAATTGGCATATTGGGAATCAACCCAAATAACTGGAACGAGAAATTCATAAGTAAAAATTCTTTTTTTTGTCCTGATAATAAAATTTTAAAACTTTGGGAAAAATATCTGCTTGCAATAAGAAAGGCAGGTTCATCCTGTGGGGCAATTATAGAAGTTCGAGCAAAAGGAGTGCCTATTGGTTTGGGGGCTCCAATTTATTCAAAATTAGATATGGATATTTCATCAGCTATGATGAGTATAAATGCTGTAAAAGGCGTTAATATTGGATCAGGTATGAATTCTGCTAAATTAACCGGAGAAGAAAATTCTGATGAAATTTTTAAAAAAGGAAAAAGAACAATTTTTAAAACAAATAATGCTGGTGGAATATTGGGTGGAATATCAACTGGACAAGATATAATTGTTTCATTTGCAGTAAAACCTACATCGTCTATTCTCAAAGAGAGAAAAACTATCGATAAAAGAGGTAAAAATACTTCTATATCAGTCAAAGGAAGACACGATCCTTGTGTTGGTATTCGTGCTGTTCCAATTGGGGAAGCAATGATGCACTGTGTACTTCTAGACCATTACTTGATGAATAAAGCGCAGTGTGGCAATTAATTAGTTTTTTTTAAAACTATTTTTGAATTCAAGGTATCTATAACTTTATTTTCAATAGATAAAGAGTCTAGACCTGCAACTTTATACATATTATCTGGTTTATCATGATCTATGAATAAATCCGGTAAAATCATAGACCTAAATTTAATTTGTTTATCTAACAAGTTTTTTTCATTTAAAAAATGATTAACATGGGAACCAAATCCACCAATAGAACCCTCTTCAATTGTAATAACAACATCATGATTTGTTGCAATTTGCCAAAGTGAATTTTCATCTAAAGGCTTGGCAAATCTTGCATCAAATATAGTTGGAAAAATTCCTTTTTTTGATAAATTTTTTTGAGCAATTAAACATTCTTGAAGTCTGGCACCAAAATTTATTAAAGCAACTTGTTTCCCTTCTTTAATAAATCTACCTTTGCCAATTATAAGTTTTTCTTCTTCTTTTGGTAACTCAATTCCAATTGCATTTCCTCTTGGATATCTAAATGCAGAAGGTTTATCATTTATTTGTACTGAAGTATTAATCATTTTAACCAGTTCAGACTCATCGCTAGCTGCCATTACAACAAAGTTTGGCAATGTTGATAGATAAGTTATATCAAACGATCCCGCATGAGTAGGTCCATCTGCTCCAACAAGGCCAGCTCTATCAATTGCAAATCTTACTGGAAGAGATTGAATTGCAATATCATGTACAACTTGATCATAAGCTCTTTGTAAGAAGGTTGAATAAATTGCAGCAAAAGGCTTGTAGCCCTGGGTTGCCAAACCTCCTGAGAAAGTTACAGCATGCTGTTCTGCAATACCAACATCATACATTCTGTCTGGAAATTTTTCAGCAAAGAGATCCATTCCGGTGCCACTTGGCATTGCAGCTGTTACTCCTACAATTTTGCTATCCTTTTCAGCATGTTTAATTAGTGTATTAGCAAACACTTTTGTATAAGAAGGGGCTAAACTCTTTCCTTTATCCTGTTTACCTGTTAATACATTAAATTTTGTAACACCGTGGTACTTGTCTGAAGATTTTTCTGCAAATTCATATCCTTTGCCTTTTTCAGTTTTGATATGAATTAGTATAGGTCCATCATATTTCATTTTTTTTGCATTCTCTAGAACAGATATTAAAACATCAATATCATGACCATCTATTGGCCCAACATAATAAAACCCAAGCGAATTAAATAAAGTACCTCCAGTTACTGCAGATCTAAAAAAATCTTCTGCTTTCCCTGCTTTTTTTAAAAATCTTTTTGAAAAGGACGAAATAATTAACTTTATTGTTTCCCTTAAACTAAAATATATATTTCCAGAGAGTATTTTTGCTAAATAAGTTCTTAAAGCACCAACTGGTTTTGCTATAGACATGTCATTATCGTTTAAAATAACAATCATTTTAGTTTTAGCAGATCCAGCATTATTCATTGCCTCGTAAGCCATACCTGCACTTAGAGCTCCATCACCAATTACAGCTACAACGTCCTCAGATTTATTTGAAAGTTTATTTGCAGTTGCAATTCCTAAGGCTGCAGAAATAGATGTTGAGCTGTGTGCGGCTCCAAATGGATCATACTCACTTTCGTCTCTCTTTGTAAAACCAGATAGCCCCCCACCTGTTCTTAATGTTTCAATTTTATCTTTTCGCCCAGTTAATATTTTGTGTGGATAAGACTGATGACCAACATCCCATATAATTTTATCTTTTGGTGTATCAAAAATGTAATGAAGAGCAACAGTTAACTCAACGACACCAAGACCTGCTCCCAAGTGACCGCCAGTTTTTGAGACTGCTTCTATCATTTTTTCTCTTATCTCTCTTGAAAGAATTTTTAAATTTGAATTTGAGAATTTTTTTATATCTGAAGGAAAGTTTACATTATTGAGTAATTTGTAATTTGACATTTAATTGTTTCTTTCCATGATGAAATTTATTGTCTCTCTTAAATCATTTGCATTATTTTGATATAATTTCAATTTATTAAATATATTTTGTTTAAGTCTATTTGTATATTTAACTGTATTTTCGTATCCAAGTAAACTGATTATAGTGGCCTTGCCTTTTTTGATATCTTTTTTTGTTTTTTTTCCTGCAATTTTTGTTTTCCCTTTATAATCTATTAGATCGTCAACTATTTGAAACAATAGTCCTATATCTTTTCCTAGCTTAGAAAAGGTATTTAGATTATTTGTTTTTTTTTTAATTAACAAAGGTGCGACACAACAAAATTCAAATAATTTACCTGTTTTTTTAAGCTCCATGTTTAATATTTTTTGTAAAGAAACTTTTTTTTTTTCATAATCTAAATCTAAATATTGACCGCCAGCTATACCTGTTTGTCCGGAACATCTTGCGAGTAAATTAATTAATTTAGACTTTATTTTATCATCAATTTTAAAATTTTTGTCACTTAAGATTTCAAATGCTGTTGTTAATAAAGAATTACCTGCCAATATTGCGGTGGACTCTCCAAATTTGATATGAGTAGAAGGTTTGCCTCTTCTAAGCTTATCATCATCCATACAAGGTAAATCGTCATGAATTAAAGAATATGCATGAATAGCCTCTACAGATGCGGCTAGTATAAATAAATCTTTTTTTTTTAATTTAAAAATACTACCTACATCAAATATAATTTTTGATCTTATTTTTTTTCCACCAGGGAATAAACCATATTTCATCGGTACAGTGAGATCTGAGGAACTAAATTTTGATAAATAATTATTTAAATAAATATTTACTTTTTTAGATAATATTTTAAGTTTTTTTTCCATAAACAATTATTTCATCAATTTTATCTTTGGTTTTTTTTGATATTGATCTAGTTTCCTGGCTAAATTTTTTTTCGATAAAGTTGTTTAATTTTACTAACTCTTGAAAACCTTGAGAAAAATCTTCAGGGTCCTTATTTTCTAAATCTCTAACTATCTCATTCGCTAAATTATTTAACTCCTCTAATGACTTAGACTCAATATCAGCTAGTAAATTTTTATCTTTCATATATTAGTTGGTATTATTATATGAAAAACAATCTTTCAAATATTAAAAAAGCGATAAAATATCTTGATAAAAACCAGTGTATTGGAATACCAACAGAGACGGTTTATGGTATTGCTGCCAATGCTTATTCTTCTGTTGCAACCTCAAAAATATATAGATTAAAAAAAAGGCCAAAAAACAATCCTCTTATAGTTCACTATTTTAATTTGGAATTATTGAAAAAAGACTGTGAAATAAACAAAATTTTTTTGAAATTATACAAAAAATTTTCACCAGGACCTATTTCTTATATTTTAAAATTAAAAAGAAATAGTTTAATTTCAAAAAATGTTACCAATGGAAAAAAAACGCTGGCAGTTAGATTTCCAAGTCATCCTATAACAAGAAATTTATTAAAAAGATTAAATTATCCTTTGGCGGCTCCTAGCGCGAATATTTCAACTAAAATAAGTCCTGTTTCAAAAAAAGACGTCAAAGATGAATTCGGAAAAAATCTAGAATTTATATTAGATGGTGATCAATCTAAGATTGGGATTGAGTCTACCATAGTTAATATTGTAAAGAAACCTCAAGTTTTAAGATTAGGAGGAATTTCAAAAGAACAGATTAAAAAATGCTTAAATTTAAATTTAATTTACAAAAAAAAAACAAAAGCGATATACCCCGGACAAGGAAAAACTCATTACTCACCTTATATAAAGTTAAGATTAAATACCAAAAACGTAAATAAAAATGAAGCTTTGATTTTAATAAATAAAAGAAAAAATAGAAGTAAAAACTATTTTTATTTATCTAAAAACAAAAATTTAAAAGAGGCCGCAAAAAATTTGTATAAAACTTTAAGAATAATAAAAAAAAGAAAATTCAAAAGCATTGCTGTAGAAAAAATACCAAATAATGGTTTTGGTGAAGTGATTAATGATAGATTAAAAAGAGCTTCTTATTTCAAATGACTTATTTAGTTGAAGTTAATAATTTAAAAAAAAATTACTCCTCTAAAGAGGCTGTAAGGAATGTTACATTTAATATTAAAGAAAATGAAATTTTAGGTTTACTAGGACCAAATGGATGCGGGAAAACTACAACAATCGGTATGCTTTTAGGTCTCTTAAAGCCTACTGGGGGAGAGATAAAAATAGATAATATGAATTTTGAAAAAAATAGAATTGAAATATTAAGTAAAATTAATTTTATATCTCCTTATATAGAGTTACCAAAAAAACTGACAGTAAAACAAAATTTAATTGTTTATGGGAAGTTATATAATATTAAAAATTTAAAAGAGAGAATTGAATACTTAACAGAAAAATTAAGACTTAATGAGCTTTTAAATAGAATTACAGGTGAACTTTCATCAGGACAGAAAAACAGAGCAAGTCTAGCTAAGGCTTTAATAAATAAACCTCAAGTATTATTTCTTGATGAACCAACTGCGTCACTAGATCCTGAAGTGGGTGATTTTGTTAGAACTTTTTTAGAAACATACAAGCAGGAAAATAAAATTTCTATTTTGCTTGCCTCTCATAATATGAATGAGGTTAGTAGATTATGCAAATCAGTTCTTATGATGAAAAATGGACAGATTATAGATAATGGGTCGCCAGAGTCTTTAATAGCAAAACATGGGCGTAAAAATTTAGAAGAAGTTTTTTTAAAACTATCAAGGAGTAAAAATGAACTTGATTAGAATTTATGGTCTTTTCTTAAGACATTTTTATCTTATAACAAGATCATTTCCGAGAATATTAGATTTAATTTATTGGCCCACTATACAAATTACATTATGGGGTTTTATATCAAATTTTTTTGCTACATATAGCACATACTATAACAATGCTGTTGGAATAATATTAACTTGTGCAATACTGTATGATTTTTTATTTAGAACTAGCATTGGATTTAATATGCTTTTTTTAGAAGAGATTTGGAGTAGAAATTTTACAAATTTATTTATTTCACCTATGAAAATTAGTGAAATAATAACATCCCTAATTGGTACAGCTTTAATAAGAGCTTTAATTGGCTTAGTTCCAGCAATACTTTTAACATCTCCATTATTTGGAGTTTCAATATTAAACCTAGGTATAAATTTATTTTTTCTGTTTTTAAGCTTATATATATTTGGAATTACGTTAGGTATTTTGGTATCTGCTGGACTACTCCGATTTGGACCATCTTTTGAAAATATAGCTTGGTCTACCATGTTCCTTATAGCCCCTTTCGGTTGCATATATTATCCTGTTGAAATTTTACCTGAAATTTTTCAAAAAATTGCCTATTGCATGCCACTAGTTTATGTCTTTGAGGAAGCTAGAAGAATACTAGTCGAACAGTCTGTAAACATAGAAAATATATATAAAGCATTTATAATTAATATAATTTATTTAACTGTTGCTATAAGTTTATTTTATTATTCATTTGATAAAGCTAGAAAAAAAGGAACATTAATAAATATTGGAGAATAATGGTGCGCCCGCAAGGAGTCGAACCCTGAACCTCCAGAGCCGAAATCTGGCGCTCTATCCAGTTGAGCTACGAGCGCATTGTGTAATAGTATTATAATATATGAAAAATACCATTAATTTTATTGTTGAGCAACATTCAGATAGAAAAAGAATTGATACAATTATTTTTGAAAAATGTACTGAACTAAGCAGAACCAGAATCAAAAATTTAATTATAGACAAAAAACTGAAAATTAATGGAAAAATTTGCTTTACTCCCTCTAAAAAAATAAATTTTGGAGATACTATATTTTTAGAAGTTCCTGAGCCAAAAAAAACTTCTTTAAAGCCCTTTCAATTCAAATTAGATATAATTTACGAAGATGAGGATTTAATTGTAATTGACAAGCCATCTGGAATTTCTATGCATCCTGGTCCAGGCAATTATGATAATACAATAGTTAATGCTTTGATTAACCATGAAAAAATAAAATTATCAACAATTGGTGATGAACTGCGACCTGGAATAATTCATAGAATTGACAAAGATACATCGGGATTAGTTGTAATAGCAAAAAGCAATATGTGCCATGAACATATTTCAAAACAATTTAGTGAGCATTCTATTGATAGAGTTTATAATGCCCTAGTGTGGGGTAAATTGAGGCCTCAATCAGGAAAAATTGAAACATTTATTACTAGAAGTTCAAAAAATAGGCAGTTAATGGATGTAAGTTTTGTAAAAGGAAAAAAAGCAATAACCAATTATAAAACACTTAGAATTTTTGAAGGTAAAAATATTCCTACTCTGAGTTTAGTGGAATGTAAGTTAGAAACTGGAAGGACTCATCAAATCAGAGTACATATGAACTACATTGGAAATCAAATTGTTGGCGACAAAAAATATAGGAAAAGATATAAAAAATTAAAAAGTGTTAGTGAGGAGATAAATATGAAAATTGTAAGATTAAATAGGCAATTTTTACATGCTAAAATTTTGGGATTTAGTCATCCAAGATCCGGAAAAAAGCTTATATTTGAATCAAATTTACCATCTGATTTGAAAAATATTATTAATGTGCTCGAAAAACCTGCTTAATTAACTGTTGTAAAAAAAAAAATGTTTATTAAATAAATATTTATATATTTATGAGTAATTCAAAAACATATAATCTGCCAATTCTCTCAAATGAGGGAGGTTTAGGGGCATACCTTGCTCAAATAAAAAAATTCCCTATGCTTGATGCAGAGGAAGAATATATGTTGGCAAAGAATTGGAAAAGCACCGGAAATGTAAAATCTGCTGAGAAACTTGTTACTAGCCATCTTAGATTAGTTGCTAAAATTGCTATGGGTTACAAAGGTTATGGTTTGCCATTGAATGAAATGATCTCTGAAGGCAATGTAGGTTTAATGCAAGCGGTAAAAAAATTTGAGCCAGATAAAGGATTTAGACTAGCAACATATGCTATGTGGTGGATTAAAGCTGCAATCCAAGAATATATTTTAAGATCCTGGAGCTTAGTAAAAATTGGCACAACAACAGCTCAAAAAAAATTATTTTTTAATTTAAAAAAAATTAAAAGCCAAATTGCTCCAAATACAGAAGGTGACCTACGTAATGAAGATGTAAAAAATATTGCAGAACGGTTAGATGTAAGTGAAGATGAAGTTGTCTCAATGAATAGAAGATTGGCTGGTAAAGAACATTCATTAAACGCACCAATTGGTGAAGATGGTGATGAATGGCAAGATTGGGTAATAGATCAAAATATGGATCAGGAATTGAAGGTTGCACAACAAGAAGAAATGGAACAACGTAAAGATTTGCTAACTGAGTCAATTAGAATTTTAAATGATCGTGAGAAAGAGATTTTGTATTCCAGAAGATTAACAGATAATCCAAGCACTCTTGAAGAATTAAGTAAAAAATTTAAAATAAGTAGAGAAAGAATTAGACAAATTGAAAATAAAGCTTTTGAAAAATTACAAAAACACATGCTCAACTCTGCAAAGTCAAAAAACTTGTTACCAGCAAACTAGTCTTTAAAAGGATCCTCAATAAGTATTGTGTCTTTTCTCTCTGGACTTGTTGATATTGCCGAAACTTTAGTTTCGACAAAATTTTCTATAAATTTTATATAATTTTGAGCTTCTTTGGGTAAACTTGAAAATTCTCCAATTCCATATGTTTTTGTTTTCCAACCTTTGAAAGATTTATAAATTGGCTTTATTTTAAATTGTTGTTCTGATGATGATGGCAAATAATCAATTTTTTTTCCATCAAGCTTATAACCTATACATATTTTAATCTCATCAAATCCATCTAGTACATCTAATTTAGTTAATGCTATCCCGTTAATACCTGAGGTTTTTATAGTTTGCCTGACAAGTACACCATCGAACCAACCGCATCTTCTCTTTCTGCTAGTAACTGTTCCAAATTCTTTTCCTCTTTCTCCTAATTTTTCTCCAATTTTATCTTTGAGTTCTGTTGGAAAAGGGCCTTCCCCCACCCGAGTTGTATATGCTTTTGTTATTCCCAATATGTAGTCGATCGTATTTATTCCACATCCCGATCCAGTTGCTGCAGATGATGCAACAGTATTTGAAGATGTTACAAATGGATAGGTTCCGTGATCTACATCAAGTAAAATTCCTTGAGCACCTTCGAATAATATTTTTTTGTTTAATTTTTTAAATTCTTCGATTTTTTTCCATATTGGCTTACTATATTTCAATATTTTTGGTGCAATTTTTAAAAGATCATCTTTTAATTTTTTTTTATTAAAAATTTTTTTTCCCATACCTTTTCTTAAGTAATTATGGTGTTGCAAAAGAGTTTTCAGTTTTACATCAAGATTTTTTTTAGATAATAAGTCAACAACTCTTATTGATCTTCTTCCAACTTTATCCTCATAAGCAGGACCAATTCCTCTTCTTGTTGTTCCTATTTTTAAATTTTTACTACTACTGTCCTCTCTTAAAACATCTAGCTCGCTATGAATTGGTAGTATTAAAGTTGCAGATTCTGATAAAAATAAATTTTTTTCAGTAATGCTCACTCCTTTTTTTTTTATTTCTTCGATTTCATCAATTAATGCCCAAGGATCTACAACAACACCGTTTCCAATGATTGATATCTTATTTTCTCTTACTATGCCCGAAGGTAACAATCTTAGTTTATATGTTTTTCCATCTATAACCAGGGTATGTCCAGCGTTATGTCCTCCTTGAAATCTTATAACAATGTCAGCTTCACTTGATAGCCAATCTACAATTTTTCCCTTCCCTTCATCTCCCCACTGTGATCCTACCACTACTACGTTGCTCATTTAAAACTTTTCTTTATATAAATTGAATTAAGATGATTAACTGGTCCATGTTTTTTTCCATATTTTGGAGCATTGCTAATCGCTTGGTTTACATATTTAATTGCTTTTTCACAAGATTTCTTTAACGATTTTCCACATGAATAATAGGTGGTAATAGCTGAGGATAGTGTACAACCTGTGCCATGAGTATGATTTGATTTTATTTTTTTATTTTTAAAAACAGAAATTTTTTTTTTTTCTAAAAGAATATCGTATGTAAATTTTGATTTTAGATGTCCCCCTTTAATCAATACATTTTTCGCACCCATATTGAGCAATTTTTTTCCTGCTTTGATCATGTCTTCTTTAGAATAAATTTTTTGATTAGTCAGGATTTCTGCCTCTGGGATGTTTGGAGTAATTAAAGTGACGTTTTTTATAAATTTTTTTTTTAAAATTTTAATTGATTTTCTGTCTATAAGCCTTGCTCCTCCTTTTGCTACCATAACTGGGTCCAAAATTATTTTTTTAATTTTTAATCTAATAATGGATTTTAAAACAGTATTCATAACTTTTGAGTTACCCAACATTCCAATTTTAATTGCTTCAGGTCTTATATCTTTTGAGGTAAAATTTATTTGTTTATGAACTTCTGATGGAGAAATAGCAACTATAGATAATACACCAGTGCTATTTTGGGATGTAACAGCTGTTATTGCAGTCATAGCATATGATCCTAATAAACTTACTGTTTTAATGTCAGCTTGTATACCTGCGCCTCCTGAAGAATCTGAGCCCGCTATTATCAATACTTTCGATTTAATTTTCAATTTAATTTATAGATTTTGTAATTAGGTTAATACATTTTGTCATTAATTTTTTATCTTTAGTCTCACACATTATTCTGATCATAGGTTCTGTGCCAGACGGTCTTACTAAAATTCTACCTTTGTTATTCAAAAGATAATTAGCTTGAGAAATCGATTTTTTACATTTTTTTGAATTAATTATTGATTTATCTTTAACATATATGTTTACAAGTTTTTGGGGTATTTTTTTAAAATTATTTAGAAGCTCGCTTGCTTTTTTTCCCTTGCTTATAGAATAAAGAACTTCTAATGCAACAAGTATACCATCACCTGTTGTTGCAAAATTTCCAAGAATAATATGTCCTGATTGCTCACCTCCTAAATTACATTTATTTTTTCTCATAGATTCTTTAACATACCTATCTCCCACATTTGCCCTATGAAATTTAATTTTTTTTTCTTCAAATAATTTTTCTAAACCGTAATTTGACATTAGTGTGCCAACAACTCCACCTTTTAAAATTTTTTTCTTTTTCCATCTTAAAGCAATCATTGCAATAATTTGATCACCATCTATTATTTTTCCATTTTCGTCACAAATTATAATTCTGTCCGCATCCCCATCTAAAGAAATTCCAAGATCTACTTTTATTCTTGTTGAGAAAGATTGAATTTTCTTTGGAAAAGTCGATCCACATTTTGAATTAATATTTATCCCATTTGGAGATGTACCGATATCATAAACATTAGCTCCAAGATCTTTTAGTATTTTTGGGCCTGATTTATAGCCCGCTCCATTAGCACAATCTATTGCAATTTTAAGTCCTCTCAAGGAGAAATTTTTTGGAAAATTATTTTTTAAAATATTAATATATTCGTCATTTGCATTCTCTAATCTTTTTACTCTACCTAAAATACTAGGAAGTGTTAAATGTTTCGATATTTTTGTATCAATAAGTTTTTCTATTCTTTTTTCTATTTTGTCTGATAACTTAAGACCATCTGGTCCAAATAATTTAAGTCCATTATCGAAAAAAGGATTATGTGAGGCAGTAATCATAATGCCTAAATTTGCGTTCATTTTTTTTGTTAACATCGCTAATCCATTAGTAGGTAATGGGCCAAGTGTATAAACGTGCATCCCAGCTGAGGTTAGACCTGATACGAGGGCTGGCTCTAGGGTATAACCAGATAATCTAGTATCCTTGGCTATAATAGCAGTTTGTTTTTTTTTCTTTAGATTTCTAAAATATGTGCCCGCAGCAAGACCAAACTTGAAGAACATCTCACCATTTATTTTATTTTGATTTACTGTTCCTCTTATACCATCGGTACCAAAATATCTTTTGCTCATTTGTTAAAAATAATTTTATTTGTTACTTTTATAGCTTGTTTAATTTCATTAATTTCGTGTACTCTTAAAATTTGCACTCCCTGTAACATTGCGTGTATACTAGATGAAATTGTACCACCAGTTCTGTTTTTGCTATCGTTTTTTCTAGCAATGTCTTTAATAAATTTTTTTTTAGATATACCTAACATTACTGGAAATCCAAGCGAGTGAAAAATAGATATTTGATTTAATATAGTAATATTATGTTTCAAATTTTTTCCAAATCCAATACCGGGATCTAAAATTATATTTTTGTGATTTACATTATTTGCCTTAATAAATTCTAATCTATTTTCGAAGAAATCATATATATCCAGAATTACATTTTTATACTTTGGATTATTTTGCATAGTCTTTGGTGTGCCCTGCATATGATGTAAAACGAAAGGTAATTTGGTTTGCTTTAATATATTTATCATTTCTTTGTCATAAACTAATCCAGATACATCGTTGAGAAGATTAATTTTAAGTGATAAAGAATTTTTTAGAACATGGCTTTTTCTTGTATCCAGTGAAACAAAAATCTTATTTTTTTTTGCGTATTTTATTTTTGATTTAACTCTTTTCCATTCAATTCTACTGTCTACTGTGTCAGAATTAGGTCTAGTGGACTCACCACCTATATCAATTATTTCAGCGCCTTCTTTTTTTAACTTTTTAATTTGATTATATGCTAGTCGTGATTTTAAATACTTTCCTCCATCCGAAAAGCTGTCTGGAGTACTATTTAAAATCCCCATTAATATTGGATCTGATCTAAATTTTAAATATTTAAAAGCAAGATTAGCTGTTTGTTTCGGGGGCAGAGTGGCTGAGGAATTAATTTTTGGTAAAGATAATATAACAACCGGTGCTGGTGGTGGAAATGGATCCGACATCAATCAAGCAACACAATTAGCTAGAGCAATGGTTACTAAATATGGAATGAGTGAGGAAATGGGACCTGTTGAATACGGTGAAAATCAAGAGGAGGTGTTCTTAGGCAGATCAGTTACTCAAACACAAAGTGTTTCGGAGGCGGTAGCCCAAAAAATTGACAAAGAAATCAGGCGTCTTGTAGATGAAGGATATAATCACGCGAAAGATATTTTGACGAATAAAATCGACGACCTACATAAAATTGCAAAAGCCTTATTAACATATGAAACTTTAACAGGTGAAGAAATAGAGGATATTATTAATAAAAATAAATATCCTGAGACAAAACAAGACCTTGCAAAAGATGATGACAACAAAGATTCAGCTCTTGGTTCTATAGGACTAAAACCAAAAATAGTACATTAATCAAATGATAAAATATTACA
>CACOZH010000019.1 GCA_902631595.1 uncultured Pelagibacteraceae bacterium
ATGTTTTTACAATTACAGATTGAAATATTGCTTTTAATTTACTTTATTTTTGCAGTTTCCAGTTTTGAAAAACTCATCAATGTTATCTATTGCTAGATTTGCCATGGCAGTTCTTGTTTCTTTTGTTGCGTTTCCGAGATGCGGGAGAATAAAAACACTTTTATGTTTTAAATATCCGGGATTTAAATTTGGCTCATTTTTATAAACGTCTAAACCAACTGCGTAGACTTTTCTACGATTTAAAGCATCTATTAATGCTTCGTCTTCCACAATATCACCTCTTGCTACATTAGTAACGACAGCTCCTTTAGGTAAATATTCTATTGTATCTTTATTTATCATATCAACCGTTTCTTTTGAGGCTGGACAACAGATTGATAAAACATCTGAGACTGAAAGTAAGTCTTTTAAGTTATCATGATACGTTGCACCTTGTTCTTTTTCTTCACTTAATTTTGAACGATTGTGATAGTGAATAATCATTCCTAAAGACTTAGCAATTCTTCCAATTTTCTGACCAATCCTACCCATTCCAAGAATTCCTAATCTTGCACCAGTTAATTGTTTTCCGATTAAATAATCTGCAGACCACTTCCAATTACTTTCTTTAGCGCTTTGTATACCCTCGGATGCTCTTCTACATGCTCCCAGTATTAATAATATTCCAATTTCAGCCGTTGCATCTGTAAGTACATCAGGAGTGTTGGTAACTGCTATTCCTCTATTCCTAGCTGCTTCTAAATCTATATTCCCAAAGCCGACTGCAAAATTTGATAATATTTTTACGCTTTCAGGTAATTTTTTTATTGTTTGAGCATCCATTTTATCAGTTAAAGATGTTAGAATTCCATCACATCCTTGGCTCATTTCAATTACTTTTGATTGAGAATATAATTCATCATTATCGTTAAAGTTTGCTTCAAAAATTTTAGAGGCTTTTTCCTCACATGATTTTAACAGCCTTCTAGTAATTAGAATTTTTTTCATGATTAATTTAAGTCGAAAATTTACCCGGGTTCATTATATTATTTGGATCGATAGTTTTTTTAATTGATTTCATAACTGGAATATTATCTGGATGCTCCTCTAATAGATACTCTTTTTTATGCAAACCAACACCATGTTCCCCTGTAATAGTTCCATTTAATTCTAAGGCTTTTTTTATTAAGGTATCATTAAAAGCTTTAATATTTTTATACATTTCTTTTTTTTGTGGATCGAACGGTAAAATAACATGAAAGTTTCCATCACCTAAATGACCAACCATAGGAGCTCTAACTCCAAATTTTTTTGCTTGTTCTTCTGCAAAGTTTACACATTCTGTTATTTTTGAAATAGGAACACATACGTCTGTTGAATAAACTCTTCCATTTTTAATAAGGGCTTTGACAGAATAATATACATCCCATCTTGCTTTCCAAAGTTTGTTTCTTTCCTCTAAATTCTTGGCCCATTTGAAAGAACTACCATTATTTTCTTTGGATATTTCTTCTACAATTTTAATATTTTCTTTATTAGATGACTCGGATCCATGAAACTCGAAAAATAAAGTCGGTACTGCTTCAATATCTTTTAATTTTGAATAATTAATACTAATTCCCATCTGATCCTTATTAAGCATTTCAATTCTTGCAATTGGAATTCCATATTGAATAACTTGCTGAGCTGTATGAACAGCATCTTCTAAACTAGGGAAATGACATACCGCACTCATTATGCTTTCTGGTATGGGAGATAATCGCAAATGTATTTCTGTTATAATTCCCAATGTACCTTCTGATCCAATAAATAGATTTGTTAAGTTATAACCAGCTGAAGTTTTTTTAGTTCTGCCACCTGTATTTATAATATCACCGTTTGGCAAAACTACCGTTAATCCAGAAATAACAGTTTTCATGGTTCCATATTTCACAGCCATTGTTCCTGATGCTGATGTTGAGGCCATACCACCAATTGCTGCATTTGCCCCAGGGTCTATTGGGAAAAAAACACCATCTTCTCTTAAATAATCATTTAACTGTTCTCTTGTAACACAGGCCTGAACTCTACAATCAAAATCTTCAACATTAACACTCAAAATTTTATTCATCTTTTCTAAGCATATAGTTATACCTTTTTCATTACCCACTACGTTTCCTTCAAGCGAAGTACCTGTTCCAAATGGCACCACTGGAATTTTATGCTTGTTACATATAATTAATATTTTTGAAACCTCTTCGTTAGTTTCCGGAAATACCACTGCTTCAGATAAAATTGGATCATACGTATCTTCTCCTCTTGCATAATTTGCCCGAGTAGACTCTGATGTTGAATATCTATTATTTAAAAGATTTTTAAGTTCTAGTTGAATTTGCTCATTCATATTTTTTATATTATAAAAAATTTTATTAAAAAATATACAGCAATTAACCTAACATTTTTTTGAGGTTCTCTAGTGCATTAGTGATATTATCTTGCGAACAAGCAAAACTAAACCTTACATAGTCTTTGCATGTTTTTCCAAAAGCTGTACCTGGTACAATTGCAACGCCAGCCTCGTGCATTGCTTTTTTACAAAATTCTTCCCCGTTCATGCCAGTTTCTATTACTTTTGGAAACGCGTAAAAAGCTCCACCTGGTAAACTACATTCGACACCTGGTAAACTATTTAAGCCTTCGTGAATTATTTTTCTTCTATCTGTGAAATGTTTCATCATTTCATGTATAGAATCATCTGGTCCATCTAAAGCTGCTATACCAGCAAATTGAGCAGCTGCATTAACACAAGATACACTATTAATTAAAAGTTTATTTACATGTTGTACAAGGTTCTTTGGCCAAAAGCTCCATCCTAGTCTCCAACCTGTCATTGAGTATGCTTTGCTCCAGCCCTCAAGCACAATTAGTCTCTCTCTTAACTCAGGATAATTAAAAAAAGTAGGCATCTCTTTATTATCAAATATCTGTCTACTATAAATTTCATCGCTCAAAATTGTTACATGTGTATGCTTTTTTAAACCTTCTGCTAATTTATCTATTTCTGGTTTTTCAACAAAACTTCCTGTTGGATTATTTGGATTAATCAAAATTAATAGTCTTGTTTTGTCGGTAATTAGTGAAAGTATTTTTTCTGCACTAAATTTTAAATCTTTATCCTCCGTTAAATCGTAAGGAACTGAAGTTGATCCAGTATAATTAATCATAGACTCGTAAATTGGAAACGCAGGAGTTGGATGAATTATTTCAGCTCCGGGCTCACCAAAACATTGGATTGCATAACTCATAGTTGGCTTGCCTCCTGGCATTATTAAAATTCTTTCAAAGTCAACCTCGGTATTATATCTTTTTTTAATCCATCTGGTTACTGCCTGTCTGCACTCTGGTATACCATTAGACATTACATATCCATGATGACCATCATCCAAAGCTTTTTTAGCAGCATCAACTACGTGTTTTGGGGGTTTTGAAATCTGGTTGGCCAAGCCCCATATGTATCATTGGATTTCCTTGTGCTTCTAATTTTTTTGCTTCAGCTAATACTGAAAATGCTGTTTCTGTTCCTAAGTTTTCTAAATTTTTTGCTAGTTTCATTTATTTCTCCATTTTAATTTCTATAAATTAATTTTGAACTATTTAACTCTTTTAAATTTTTACAGCCCATTAAAACCATATTTCTGTAAATTTCATCATGCATTATTTTTAACAAATGTTCAACGCCTTGTTGGCCTCCTGCGCTTAAAGAGAACAAGAACATTTTTCCAAAACTACACGCTTTAGCACCAGCAGATATTGCTTTTAAAACGTGAGTACCTCTTCTAATTCCACCATCTAAAATTATCTCTAATTTATCTCCTACAGCATCTGAAATTGCCTTCACTTGGTCGAAAGGGGATCTTGATCCATCTAGCTGTCTTCCACCATGATTTGATATCATAATTGCTGTACATCCAATATCTATTGCTCGTTTAGCATCTTCAACCGACATAATGCCTTTCAATGCAAAAGGTCCTCCCCATTTCTTCACACAATATTCTGCATCTTTCCAATTCATCGCTGGATCATATTGCTCATTTATATAATCAATTACTGACTTAGCAATGTTTGTGCCTTTTTCAGTTTTTTTTACCACATTTGATAATTCAAATTTTTTATTTGTAAAATAGTTGAACACCCATTTTGGTCTCATTGCAAAGCTAACTAAACTATTTACTGTTAGTTTTGGCGGAGTTGTAAAACCAGTTCTATGATCTCTTTCTCTATTTCCTGCAACTAAAGTATCAACTGTTAAGCACATTCCATCAAAATTTGACCTTTTACATCTATCTATAAGATCATCTGTAATAGATTTATCTTTATGAACATAAAGCTGAAAAAGTTTAGGACCACTTGAAATATTTGCTATTTCTTCAATTGTATTATTTGCCATCGTTGACATACTATAAAACGTTCCATATTTTGCCGCTGCTTTAGCTGATGCCTTGTCACCGTCTGGATGATATAACCTCTGCATTGCTGTAGGTGATAAAAAAATAGGCATATCAATTTTTCTTCCAAATACTGTTGTTGATAAATCAGGTTTTCCAACACTTGTAAGAATATTAGGTATTAAGTCACAGTCATCAAATGCACTAGTATTTCTTTTTAAAGTAATTTCATCGTCTGATCCTCCATCTATATAATGAAAAATTGGAGATGGGAGTTTTTTTTTTGCGAGATTTCTAAAATCTGAAAAATTGTAACAATTCTTTAAGCTCATTTGTTACCTGAAACGTAAATTATTTCTGTTTAATTCACTAATTTTAGTGCAACCCATTAATTTCATATCTCTTTGTAATTCGGCCTTATACTGCGCTAAAGCTCTTTCCACACCAGCTTGTCCAGCCGCGGCTAACGCGTATAAATACAATCTTCCTCCCGCGCATGCTTTGGCACCGAGTGATAGAGCTTTTAGCATATGAGTTCCTCTTTGAAAACCTCCCTCACAAATTACGTCTAATTTATCTCCGACAGCATCTACAATCTCTGCTAGTTGATCAAATGGCGATCTTGATCCATCTAGTTGTCTTCCTCCATGATTTGATACCATGATACCTGTACATCCAATATCGACTGCTTTTTTAGCATCCTCAACACTCATAACTCCTTTTAGAGCAAAATGACCTCCCCACTGAGCACATAATTTTTCTGCGTCTTTCCAATTCATTGATTGATCTAACATCGTAGAGAAATAGTTACCAATGGAAGTATTTGTGCTTGTCCCTTCTTTTACATAGTCTTGGAGATGAGGTAATTCAAACTTTCCTTTAGTTAGATAATTTATTCCCCACATCGGTTTTGTAGCAAAGCTGAATAAACTTGATAAAGTTAATTTTGGGGGTGATGTAAATCCTGTTCTCAAATCTCTTTCTCTATTTCCACCTGTTATAGTGTCAACTGTAAGAGCCATTACATCAAATTTCGCAGCCTTTGCCCGTTCAAGGCAAGAGTCATTTAGACCTCTATCTTTATGAAAATAAAATTGAAACATTTTTGGAGTATCAATTATTGAGGATATTTCTTCTACACTTACTGTAGCTAGAGCTGATACACCAAACATTGTATTAAATTTTTTTGCTGCTTTTCCAACAGCTCTTTCTCCATCATAATGAAAAAGTCTTTGTAAGGCTGTTGGGGAACAATAGAAAGGCAAATCAATTTTTTTTCCAAATATAGTTGTAGATAAATCTACATGTTCTACACCTCTAAGAACATTTGGTACTAAATCTACATCGTTAAAGGCACTGGTATTTCTTCCATAAGTAATTTCATCATCCGCCGCACCATCTATATAATGAAATATCGGTGATGGTAATTTCTTCATTGCTAGTTTTCTAAAATCATTAAAATTATGGCAATCTTTTAATTTCATATAAGTAGCTTATTTTAGAATCGTTTTAAAAAATTAAACATGTAACTATTGGCCCCAGGATTATTATCTCCAAGACTAGCGTTTGATATATGATTATATGAAAAACCTAATTCACTATTTGAAAATATATCCAAAGACAATTGGACTTCACTTTTAAATTCAATAACATGACCTAAATCTTTACCGTTACCCTCTCCATATATACCTGGGGTGAAACTTGGGATAACATTAAGTTTTCCAATTTTATATTCAGCCTGAACACCCGTATAAGCATAAGTGGCACTGTCTGCAGTAATCATAAAACCAGTGATTGGTGATAAAGTCCCTAGAAAACTATCTCTTGTAAGGCTTTCATTTTGATGCTGAATACCAAATAAAGATGACCTTTTACCATCGTCACTAAAATCAAACATACCAGAAAAAAAATTCCACTCATGATCTTTTTTTAAAATTTTATTTTCCTCACTTAAAACAATTTGAGAATTGAATAAAAACAATATTGAGCAAATTTTAATTATATTTAATAAATGTTTCATTTTTTAGGTCTATTTATAAATACTTTTCTTACAATTAAAAGACCTCCAAATATAAACAAAAACAAAGGCAATAACCACAATACTAAAGTATATTTATTAAATTCCGGCTCATACACAATCCAGTCTCCATATTTAGATTTCAAAAACAAATAGATTTCATCTTCAGAGTTGCCAGCTTTTAGCTTGTTTAATATTAAAGCCCTAACACTTAATGCAAATTCAGAATTTGAGTCATAAACTGATTGACCCTGGCAAATTAAACACCTAAGATTTTTGGATATTTCATCTACTTTTTGATTGTTAGCACTAACATTATTTAAATTAAAAAAAGTTATAAAAAATACAATAAAACTTATTTTCAAAAATTTAATAATCATTCAATAAATTTCTAATTTCATTTACTATCTCTGAATTAATTGGACCTATATATTTTTTAATTATATTTAAATCACTATCAATAACAAATGTTTCTGGCACACCATATGCTCCTAAAAAAATTGCTTTTGTACCATCTTTGTCAGACAATATTGTATCATAGGGATTGCCGAGCTCATTAAGAAATTTAATTGCGTTATTTTTTTTGTCTTTATAGTTTAGACCAATTATTTTGGAACTATTAAAACTTGAAAGATTTGAAATATGTTTATGTTCTTGCCTGCAAGGTATACACCATGAAGACCATATGTTGATTATTATATATTTTTCATCCTCAAATAAAATTTTTAAATTTAAAGATTTGTCAGTATAAAAGTCTTTTATAGAAAAATTTTCTATTTTATTATTTGTTTTTTCAGGTACATAACTTTTTTCTTCAAACAAACTCAAAAAAAAAACACATAAAATAAATACAATTAATGTAAGAACAAATAAAAAAGATAATCTAATTTTCATTAATATTTTTTTCTCAAACCTAGAATTCCTCCAACTGCTAACATCAATGCAGAAATCCAAATTAACAACATAAAAGGTTTCTTTTGATATCTAATGTTTAAATAATCTGTGTCTTTAAGATAGTTAACAACTACAAGATTATCGTTAAATAAATTTGTTTTTATATCAGCTTCACTTGTTATAGTTTCGGGAACTTTATATAGTCTTAGTTCAGGATAAAATATTAATTCATTATTATTTTGTGAAACCCAAATTTCAGCTTTTAAAGAAGTATAATTTTCTATTTGAGATTTAGATATTTTCTCAAATCTAATAGTATATTTTGATAATTTTTTCTCTTCTCCAGCCTTTAAATTTACGGATTGTTCTTCACTAAATATACTATTTAAAATAATACTAATTATTAAAATACTAAATGCAAGATGAGAGGTTTTTTGAGACCATTTTAACTTATCATTTTTCAGATCTAATATTGATATGAACAACAAGTAAAGTGCCGCTGAAATAAGAACTGTAGAATATAAAATTTTTGTATTTAGGTGCTTTGCAATTAAATATGAAATTAAAACTGATAAGATCAGTAAAACTATTTTTTTATATCTAACATTTATTTCTTTATTTTTAATCCAATCCAACTTTGTACCAATAGACATTATAAATAAAAAAGGAATTAATAATGGTATTATTAATTGATTAAAATAAGGAGGACCAACTGAAATTTTTTCTTTTGTGATTACTTCTAAAAATATAGGATAAATTGTTCCAATTAAAACTACTGCAAGAAAATACATCATAAACCAATTATTAATGACAATTGCTGTTTCTTTACTTACAAAAAAAGATTTATTAGATTTTTCAAAATTATTATATTTAAAATATATTATTAGAGATAACAAAATTAGACATGATAAAAAAATTAAAATAAATATGCCTCTTTCAGGATCGTTTGCAAATGTGTGGATAGAGTTCAAAATTCCAGATCTCACCAGAAAAGTGCCACTCATGCTTAACATAAATGTGCATAGAGCAAGTATTATGGTCCATGATTGTAAACTTGATCTTTTTTCTAATACTGAGGAGCAATGCAATAGTGCTGTTAGACAAAACCACGGCATAAGAGATACATTTTCAACTGGATCCCAAAACCAAAAGCCACCCCATCCAAGTTCGTAATAAGCCCAAATAGAGCCTAGCATTATACCTATGGTTAAAAAAATCCAAGAAATTAGTGTCCATTTTTTTATATCTCTTGCCCATTGATTAGTTGTGTATTTACAAACTAAAGCCGCTAATGATGATGAAAAAATTATGGATGATCCAACATATCCAAGGTACAAAATTGGTGGATGAATTGCTAGTGCCGGATCTTGTAAAATTGGATTTAATCCTAAACCTTCATTTGGTGTTGGTATGATCAACTGAAAAGGATTAGATGTATAAAAAATAAACAAAATGAAACCAACAATTATTATTTGTTGAAAGAAAATAGATAAGCTTCTGAACGAAACAGATAGTTTTTTTGATTGTATTAGAAATATTAAAGAAAATAAACTTAAAACTAGCAACCAAAGTAAAAGGCTTCCTTCATGATTCCCCCAACTGCCAGAAATTTTATAAAATAATGGTTTAGTAGTATGTGAATTATTATAAACAGCTAAATTACTAAAATCTGAATTTATAAAAGCTAATAATAAGGTACAGAAGCTACAAAAAATTAAAATAAATTGTAAGAAAACTAATACAATTAGGTTGAAATCTAAAATATTATTATATTTGAAATTTTTAAAACTAAAGAACATAGTCCCTAATGAAATAATTAAAGCAAAAATTAATGAGTAATTTCCAATTAAATTTATCAACTCAATTTCCTTCTAAGGCTTTTTTTACTTCTGGTGGCATATAATTTTCGTCATGTTTGGCCAAAATTTTTGATGCCTCTAGAAAATTTCTATCCTTTAGAAAACCCTCGGCTACAACTCCCTTATCCTCAGAAAAAAGATTTGGTATTACTCCATTAAATTTTACACTAATTTCATTTTTGTAATCCGTTATAATGAAATTGATTTGCTCTGAATTCATTGAAATGGAGCTTTTTTTAACCATACCACCGACTCTATATTTTTTATCATAATTAATCTCTGCTAATCCTTTAATGTCAGTTGGAGAAATAAAATAAACAACGTTTTCTTCCAATGATTTAAGTACTAAGTAAGTAGAAAGTATTAATACTACCAGGATTAATGATAAATATGTGAACCTTAATTTAACTTTTTTACCATACATGAAATTTTAAAGTTAAATTTTTGAACCAGAATGTTTTAAAATCTCTTTATAAGTCTCTTGATTAATTGCAACTTTATATTTTTCTTTTTCAAGCTCTGAGAAATTTTTTTTAAATCTCTTTAGTTCTTTTTTTAACTGTAAATTTATAATGAAGTATAAGCTTGAAAACCCAATTAAAGTGAATGCAAAAGCAGACCAAACATAGATTCCATAACCATTCATTAAAATTAAATCTGATATCATAGTCGTTTTAATCCTTTGTTCTTAATTTTTATCAGTTCTGTATTATATTTCATCAAAAAAATCAGAATTGAAAATAGGGCAAATGCCGCAGTCATTATAATTAATGGTACTAACATTGAGGAGTGTATCGTTGATTTTTCAGTTAATGTAATTGAAGCAGGTTGATGTAAAGTGCTCCACCAATCTACAGAGAATTTAATTATAGGTATATTTATGGCTCCAAAAATTGCAATAATTGCCGAAATCTTATTTGATTTATCTTTATCGTCAGAAATTCTAAATGACAAAAGGTATATTATGTAAAGTATTAACAATATAAGCATAGATGTAATCCGCGCATCCCAAGCCCACCAGGTACCCCAGGTTGGTTTTCCCCAAATTGATCCTGTTACTAGTGCTATTAATGTAAATAACATTCCAGAGGGAGCTAAACTTTTTGACACTAAAATTAAATTTTTGTTTTTATATAAAAAAACAGAAGTTGATAACAACGCAATTGTAGAAAATATTCCTAAAGATATCCATGCTGCTGGGACATGTACATACATTATTCTCACAGAGTCTTTTTGTAAATAATCCTCAGGTGATAAAAACAAAGATTCAACAAGACCAATGCTCAATACTATTATAAAAGAAAAGAATACAAACTTTTGTAATGTCGAGTTTATTTTAAAGATTTTATAAGGATTAAAATATTTAAACATGATATTGTATAACATATTTTACAAGAATATTTTAATTCGCTTTGATCAAGAGCTTTGAGGGAGATAAATAGGGAATGTTTAAGCTCCTGACCAAAGTATAAATATATTAGAAATAATATTTGTCTTTGTTTGGGATTAATTGTGTTAAAAAATTGACTGAAAAATTAATTTGAGGGTTTAAAGTAACTTGAGCCCTTTTTGCCACTAAAAATCTCATTTATTAAAGGGTGTTGAATTGGGTCTCCAGATTTATCCGCTAGTAAGTTTTGTTCAGAAACATATGCCTCATAAGTGATTTCCTCATTCTCAGCTAGTAAATGATAAAAAGGCTGATCTTTTTTTGGTCTGACATTCTTTGGAATGGATTGGTACCATTCTTCAGAATTGTTAAATTCAAAATCAACATCATAAATGACACCTCTAAAATCAAAGTGTCTATGCTTTACAACGTCTCCAATTGAAAATTTTGCTTTTTGAATTGACACACTGATAGTATGGGTATTTAAGAAAAAAAATCAATAGAAAAAATATTTCTGATTTGTTAGATTGTTAATAAATATAAAGTGAATAAATCTTTTGTAAAATTTGTCACAGATTTTGGTCCCTTAGCAGTATTTCTATATATATATTATAGTAGTGGTAAAGATATAAAAATTGCTTTAGTACCGTTTATAATAGCAACAATAGTCGCACTTGCTTTTGTATGGTTTTTAGAAAAAAGAGTTCCCATGGTTCCTTTGGTGGGTGGAGTACTAATAACTCTTTTTGGTGGACTAACAATATATTTTGACAATCCAATTTTTATTTATATGAAGCCGACCATAGTAAATATTTTATTTGGTCTAGCCTTACTATTTGGTAAGCATTTTACAAACGAACCAATACTTAAAAAAATTCTTGGTAACACTTTAAATCTCACTGAAGAAGGTTGGAAGATATTAAATAACAGATGGATGTATTTTTTCTTCTTTTTAGCGTTATTAAATGAGATAGTACACCGTACACAAACTGAAGAATTTTGGGTTAATTTCAAAGTCTGGGGTCTCTTACCCATAACTTTTGTTTTTACAGCATTTCAGATTGGATTAATTACTAAGTACAAAATAAATGAATAAGCATCTTAAATTAGTTGTAAATAATTCTCAATTAAAGGATAAAGAAAAGTATTTTTTTGAAAAAGAAGAATTAAAAGTGATATTAGATTTATATGCTAAGATGGTGTCTAATGGTTCATGGAAAGATTATGGTTTAAAAATATCAAGTAAGCAGGTAGCCTTTAGTGTTTTTAAAAATTCCTCGGAAAATGCTGTGTATAATATTTGTAAAAACTTTAAACCAGTGAATAAAAATCTTAAATATTTAATAACCGATACAAAAGGAAAAGTTTTAAAAAACTCCTACATTTTAGAAAGCTTACTTAAAAACACTAATTGGAAGAAACTTTAACTTTATCTTCTTTGGCCGAATAGTCTTAACAACATTATAAATAAATTTATAAAATCTAAATATAGTGTTAAGGCGCCCATAACAGCTTTTTTTCCTATTGTCTCGCTACTATCTGATGATGCGTACATATTTTTAATTTTTTGTGTATCATAAGCAGTTAGGCCAACAAAAATTAATACACCCAAGATTGAAATTACGAAATACATCATTGAAGATTTTAAGAACAAATTTACTAAAGAGGCTATGATAATTCCAATTAGCCCCATAAAGAGAAAAGAGCCTAATTTAGTTAAGTCTCTTTTTGTCGTATAGCCATAAATACTCATAGCGCCAAATGTTGCAGAAGTAATAAAAAATACTCTTGTTACACTTAATCCAGTGTAAATTAATAATATAGATGACAACGATAGTCCCATCAAAGCAGCGAAAACCCAGAAAGTTCCTTGAGCTTTAGAAGAACTCATTTTGTTAATCCCGAAACTCATATAGATCACAATACCTAGCGGTGCCAACATCACTAACCATTTCAAACCTGATAAATAAATAGCGTTACCAAGTTGTGTTAAGGCAACTATAGAACCACTTGGATCAGTGACAACTGACATTTTGAAAGTTATTAATGCCACTATTCCTGTTAATAATATTCCTGTTGCCATGTAATTATAAACCTTAAGCATATAAGCTCTAAGGCCTTCATCCATTACAACAGAACTTTTTGTTACAGTCGATTTTTTAAGAATATTTTCTCTATTGAATTCCATGCGGTATATATAATAATATTTTTGTTTATTTTCAAGCGGTCAAAAGATAATAAACAAGTGCTCAATAATTATGAATTATAAGAATTTAGGCAATACTGATCTGAAAGTAAGTACAATTTGTCTCGGCACAATGACATATGGCGAACAAAACACTGAAAAAGAAGGTTTTGATCAAATGGACTTTGCATTAGATAACGGCGTAAATTTTTGGGATACTGCTGAATTATATTCAGTTCCTCCAAGAGCTGAAACATTTGGAGATACTGAGGTGGTTATTGGAAACTGGTTTGAAAAAACAAAAAAAAGAGAGAAAATTATACTTGCATCAAAAGTGGCTGGTCCTGCTAGAGATTATTTAAGGAATGGAGAAAATAGTTTTGTTGGAAAAAATTTAGAAGAAGCATTAAATGGAAGTCTAAAAAGATTAAAAACTGATTATATAGATCTATATCAACTCCATTGGCCTGAAAGAAATGTAAATAGCTTTGGCAGGCTAGGTTACAAACACGATGATAATGAGGACGAATGGAATAAATTCGAAGATGTGCTGAATGAATTACAAAAATACACAAAAAAAGGAAAAATAAGGTATTTGGGTTTATCTAATGAAACTCCTTGGGGTGTTAATAAATTTTTACAATTGTCAAAAGAACATAACTTGCCTAGGATGATGTCAATTCAAAACCCTTATAGTTTACTCAATAGAAGTTATGAGGTTGGATTAGCCGAAATATCAATTAGAGATGAAATAGGTTGTCTTGCTTATTCTCCACTGGCTTCGGGATATTTAACAGGTAAGTATAGGAATGGAAAACTTCCTAAAGGATCTAGGATCGAGAGAGATGGAGATTTTTGGACAAGATATAATAAACCAAATGCTACTTATGCAGTTGAGGAATATTACAAAATTTCAGAAAAATATGATGTTAATTTTACTCAAATGTCCATAAAGTTTTGTGAAATACAGCAATTTATAACATCAGTAATTATTGGGGCAACGACAATGGAACAGTTGAAAGAAAATATTGAAAGTGTAAATATAAATCTTAGTAACGAATTAATTAAAGATTTGAATGAAATACAAAAAATTTATCCAAACCCATGTCCATAATTAATAAAATTATATTTTTATTTTTTTTATCGCTAATTTTAAATACAAGCGTGTTTTCACAAGAAGTAAAAAAAATAGGAAAATTTAAAGATTGGGAGACTATTGTTTTTACAGATGGAGTAAATAAAGTTTGTTTTGCCCAATCCATTCCCGTTTTACAAGCTCCAAAAAAAAATCCAAGAGATGCAAGACTTTTTGTTAGCTTTAGGCCGAATGATAAAATTTCTGATGAGGTAAGCATTACATCTGGATATGAATATAACAATCAAAACTCAATTACTGCTACATCAGGCAAGTCAAAATATAAATTTGATATAGCTAAGGAAAATTTTGCGTGGATATCTGAAAATAAAGTTGAAAAAAAAATGATTAAGACTCTTAAAAAAGGATCCAGAATTATGGTCTCAGGATATAATAAATCTGGTTCACAAACTATAGATCACTATTCACTTTTAGGCTTCACAAAAGCATATAATTCTGCAAAGAAAAATTGTTCTTAAATAAATGTCTAAAAAGATTGTTCTTGCTTACTCAGGAGGTCTAGATACCTCAATTATCTTAAAATGGTTACAAGAGAATTATAAAGCAGAAGTTATTGCTTACACATCTGATATTGGCCAAGAATTAGATAAAAAAAAAATTATTAATAACGCGAAAAAACTTGGCGTTAAAAAGATAATTATTAATGATTTAAAAAATCAGTTTGTTAAAGATTATGTTTTTCCGATGATAAGAGGTCATGCTTTATATGAAGGCATTTATTTGCTAGGTACCTCAATAGCTAGACCTTTAATTGCTAAAGACCAAATTAGAATTGCAAAAAAATATAAAGCATTTGCTGTTTCGCATGGATCAACGGGAAAAGGAAATGATCAAGTAAGATTTGAGTTAGGCTACCATTACTTCGGACCAAAAATAAAAGTTATTGTTCCATGGAGAATTTGGAAGTTAAAATCACGAACCGATTTAATAAATTATGCAAAAAAACATGGAATTCCAATTCCAAAAGATAAAAAGGGGGCTCCACCTTTTTCAGTAGATGATAATTTATTCCATACTTCTACCGAGGGAAAAATTCTGGAAAATCCCAGAAACGCTGCACCTGAATTTATTTTTCAAAGAACCATATCACCTGAAAAAGCTCCAGATAAACCTACATATGTAGAAGTAAAATTTAAAAATGGTGATCCAATAGGAGTAAATGGAAAAAAACTGATACCTGCAAAACTTCTAGAAAAGTTAAATCAAATAGCTGGGAGTAATGGAATTGGTAGGGTGGATTTAGTTGAAAATAGATTTATTGGAATAAAATCACGTGGTGTTTATGAAACACCAGGTGGAACACTTTTATTAAATGCTCATCGTGCGATTGAATCTGTAACTTTGGATAAAGAAACAATGCATAAAAAAGATAAGATCATGCCAAGATATGCTGAACTAATTTATAATGGGTATTGGTATTCAAAAGAAAGAATCAAACTTCAGAAAATTGTTGATCTTAGAAGAAATAAAGTAAATGGATCCGTTAAGTTAAAACTTT
>CACOZH010000020.1 GCA_902631595.1 uncultured Pelagibacteraceae bacterium
TTATTATTTGTTTTAGTATTATTAGTAGTGGTTATTTATCTTTTACTAAGTCAAAAAAATAAAAAAGAAGACAACAATCAATCCAATGAAATAAATCAACTACGTGAAAGTCTTAATAGTTCTATAAACACAATGACCAGTTCATTTAATTCGTTATCCAAAGATGTAACTAGAGACATGACTCAAACCATGACCAAGGTTGAAGAAAAAATAGAAACATTCAACAAGCAAGTAGAGGAAATTAATCAAAGCCAAAGTGACTTCAGCAGAATACTTGCGGGCGTAAAGCAGTACGGAGGACTAAGTGAATTTTCTCTTGCAAATTTACTAGAAGACCTTCTTCCCTCAACTCATTATATAGCCAACGCAAAAATGAGACCTGAAGAAACAAGAGATCATGTAGAGTTTGCAATTAAACTTCAGAATAATGTAATGTGTCCAATAGACAGTCACTGGCCTATAGAAAAATATAAAGCAGTTGATGAAGCATTTCAGAATAATGATAAAGAAAGCTTAAGTGATGCAAGAGCAGGATTGGCATCAGCATTTAAAGCAAAGTCCAAAGCTGTAAATGAAAAATATATTAACCCGCCTTTAAGCACAGATTTTGCAATTGTATATGTTCCAACCGAAGGTTTATATGCTGAACTTTCAAGCTATAGAGATCCAAAAACAAAAGAATTATTACTAGAAGAGCTTAGAAAGAAATATAAAGTTACAATAGCAGGACCAAATACTTTATGCGCTATAATCCAAGCATATCATCTCGGATTTCAAACTTTAAAAGTTCAAAAGCATGCAACTCAAATCCATGAGGATTTAAGAAATATTACAACAAGATTTGGGAAGCATTTTGATAATATCAAGGTATTAAGAAAGAAACTTGAGGAAGCTATGAAAGTTACCGATGATTTTGGTAGAGATGCCAGATCAATAACAAGAACTCTTGAAAATATAAAAGATCCTGAGCAAGTCGAGACAGCAGTTCAGACAGAAAATGTGGAGAAATTTGTCAATAACCAAAAACAAATCAAAAATTAATTTCAATTTCAATTCAATAAGACCTATAAATAACTTAATGGAGTGGAACAAAAAATATTCATACCCGTCCTCAACAAGAGCAATTGTAAATGGCTCGAGACATTATTCAATGGATGGTTTCAATTTACCATCTGTGACTACAATTTTAGCAGCAACTAAGAGTGAGGAAGATAAGGCCGCTATTGCTGCCTGGAAAGAAAGAGTAGGGCATAGAGAAGCTGAGAGAATTAAAAATGAAGCCTCAAGTAGAGGAAGTTCAATGCACTCATATATTGAGCAATTTTTATTAGGGAAAATGAATTTAGATTTACTTGAGGAAGACAATCATTCAAAAAGAATGGCAGAGGAAATTATAGATAGTGGGTTGAAGGACAAGCTCAGCGAGATTTGGGGCGCAGAGGCAACGGTTTATTATCCAAGAAAATATGCAGGGACCGCTGATTGTATCGGAGTTTATGAAGGGAAAAATTCTCTACTTGATTTTAAGCAAAGTAATAAACCAAAAAAGGAAGAGTATATTGAAGATTATTTCCTGCAACTTGGAGCATATTCTTTGGCGCATAATACAGTATATAATTCAAATATAACACAAGGTGTAATTCTTCTATGTACAGTAGATAAATTATTTCAAGATTTTAAGATTGAAGGAAATGAATTAATAAATTTTCAAAACAAGTTTCTTGAGAGGGTTGAACAATTTTATCATCAATTAAATAAATAGGTTTGACTTTAGAAAAAATTAATATATTTAACAAACAAAACTTTGCTACTTGTTTAGATGCATGTTT
This sequence comes from uncultured Pelagibacteraceae bacterium, assembly GCA_902631595.1. GTDB lineage: Bacteria > Pseudomonadota > Alphaproteobacteria > Pelagibacterales > Pelagibacteraceae > Pelagibacter. The sequence continues at coordinate 1,830 of CACOZH010000020.1, forward strand.
ATCTTCAAACTTCCATCAAAAACAGCAAAAAATATAAAGGAATAAATTTGAATTTAGTAATTTGGGATATTGAGTCATCTAATGCTAATACTGATTTTGGTAGCATTATTGAAATTGGCGGCATACTTGTTGATGAAAACTTAAAAGAAAAGGATCGGTTTAATTTAAGATGTAGATTGCCAGAGGGCGAAATTCCCCAGGCAATGGCTTTAATAGTAAATAAAACAGGTGTTGAGATGCTGACTAAGGCCAACCTAAGTCATTATCAAATGTTGGCAGAAGTTGAAAAAATATTCAAAAAATGGAGTCCAGCAATATTTCTAGGATGGTCGAATATTGGTTTTGACGATGAAATGATAAGGAAAGAATTTTTTAAAGGCATTAGATATCCTTATATTACAAATGCATCACCAAATAAAAGAACTGATGGTCTTAATATTGCAAGAGCAGCCTACGCTGTTGATCCAACAGTATTAGAAACTGAGACAAACGAAAAGGGTAATGCTGTAATGAAGCTAGAGTCACTGGCTAGAATGAACGGATTTGAGTCTGGTGGTGCCCACTCAGCAATATTTGATGCTGAGCTTACTGTAAAAGTTTTAGGTTTAATTAAAAATAAACAACAAAGTACCTGGAATAGTTTTTTAAAAACAGCCAGCAGAGTAGATGCAGAAATAGTATTTAAAAAAGAGAAAATAATTACTTTAAATGAATATTTTTATGGAAAATCTCGACTTTATTTATGTGCACCGCTTCACCCAAAATATTGTATTCACCCTGTTTATCAGTGGGGTCAAGCGGTAGATTTAAGGGTAGATGTTGAGCCTTTATTAAATTTATCAATTAATGAAATTAAGGCTGAATTAAAAAAAACACCTAAATTTTTAAGAACTATAAGATCAAATAAAGCTCCTATGATATTAGACGAAAGTTATGGAATGAAGACAGAACCATACAATGCTATGGAAAAAGAATTAATTTATAAACGAGCAAAACTAGTTAGAGAAAACGAAAAATTTTCACAAAATATAATTACAGCGTTAAGAGAAATAGCAGAAGAAAAAGAGCAAACAAAATCGCAAGAAGATATCTTAGCGGAAGAGAGTATTTACCAAAAATTTACACCTAACAAGGATACCGCATTATTTTCAAAATGGCACAGCGCTAATTGGAAAGAAAAATTAAAAATGCTTGATAAGTTTGAAGATGAAAGATTGGTTGGATTTGGTAAAAAAATTATCTACCAAGAATCTCCAGAAACACTACCTAAAGATATTTTTAGTGAGGTAAAAAGAGGAATAGCTAAGAGAATATTAAGTGAAAAGAAAGAAAAATGGTGGACTTGCAAAGAGTTTTATTTCGAATGTGATAATTTAAGAGAGAAATATTCTAAAGAAAATGACCATGCGAAACTAAAATTTTTAGATGAATTAAACGAATTTGTTATGAGTATCCAAAAAAAATATGAAAATGCTTGATGTGGATAAATTCAAAATTTAAATATTATTACTTGAAACTTAACTTCCAAAATATATATAGATTACATGGCAACAGTAAGTGTAACAGATGAAAATTTTGAAGCAGAGGTCATTAAAGCTGGCAAACCAGTTATAGTTGACTTTTGGGCTGAATGGTGTCGATAGTCCCCTTGGTTTTTCCAAGGGGACTATCGATACAAAAATCTGAGGACCTTGCAAGATGATCGGACCGATCCTTGAGGAACTTTCAGATGAAATGTCAGCTCAAGTAACTATTGCAAAACATAACATTGATAATGAACCAAACACACCGACTAAGTATGGAGTAAGAGGAATTCCTACAATGTTATTATTTAAAGATGGTGAGCTTAAAGCTACAAAAGTTGGAGCAACAACTAAATCAGATCTAAAGTCTTGGATAGAGCAAAATATTTAATTAAGATTTAAAACTTCTCCAACCATATAAAGTGATCCCGCAAATAGACATATTGAATTTTGATGTTTTGAATTAAACTTAATAGCATCTTCAATTGATTGCGATAGGTTTATATTAATTTTTAAATCATTTAGTTTTTCTTTAAAATCTTCTTTAGAAATTGATCCTTCTTGATTTGGAATATCGATTAATGTTATCGATTTAACCGCATCTTTAAAATGTTTTATGAAATTGTAATGTTCTTTATCTTTCATCATACCGCATATTAAATGGACATCCTGGTTTTGTTGTTTGATCCAATTAGAAATAGACATGCTTGAACTTTCGTTGTGACCACCATCAATAATTATTCTATTTCTCCTAGAAATTTCTTTTAATTTACCAGAATTTAATTCCTGAAGACGCCCTTTAAGTTTAATATTAGTAATGCCTGTTTTGATGTGCTGATCTTTAACATCAAATACTTTTCTTGCTGCCGCTATCGATGTGCTTATGTTATAAAGCTGATGATCTCCTAACAAATTAGGCTCAGGGAGTATAATTTCTCCGATACTATCGTGGTAATAAATAAAGCCGTTTTCCTGCTTTGAAACGTTGAAATCTCTCCCAAAAAAATATTTTTTTGATGAGTTATATAAAAGCTTTTCTTCAATTTTATTTTTAATTTCCTCATTTAATTGACGATTGATAAATATATTTGAATTCAGAAGTTTGGAGACTTTTTCATGAATAATTCCATCAATAGTTTTATTTTCAAGCCATTGCAAGTGATCAGTGTGTATTACTCCAATCAAAGTCATAAGATTATGTTTAAATACATTAGTACTATCAAATTGAAAGAATAGCCCAGCTTCAATAATATTTATGTTATCTTTATATTTTTCTGCGTATTTAAGAAAAGCACATGTCAAAATTTCAAAAAGACTAGCATTGTCATTGCCTAAAATTTTTTCTATATCTTTTAATATTTCTATAAGCTCTTCTTCTTTTATTTCTTGATCATTAAAAATAAATCTTTCGGTAAAAGATTGAAGGTGTGGTGATGTGTATAGATTACATTTGTATCCTGCCTGGTTTAATATAGATCTAAGACTGTAAGCCATGCTTGCCTTGGAATTTGTGCCTACTATGTTAACTATATTTTTAAGTTTATCTTGAGGATTGCCTAATTTGTTTAAAAGATTAAATGTTCTATCTAGTGTAAGATCAATCTTTTTTTTATGATGCTTCTCTAGATTGTATACTAAGTTCTGAAGTTTGTTCATTATTTTCTAAATTTACTCCAGAATTTTTCTTTAGCAATATTGATAATAGCAAGCCTATTTCATATGATAAATTTTTTCTCTCTACAATTCTGTCAACAAAACCATGTTTTAAAAGAAATTCTGCAGTTTGAAAGTCTGGTGGTAATTCCTCTTTTACAGTTGCTTGTACAACACGACGACCGCTAAATGCAATTAAACAACCTGGTTCACTAATTTGTAAATCACCTATCATTGCCATTGAGGCGGTAACACCGCCAGCTACTGGATCAGAATAAATCACAATATAAGGCAGATTATTATTTTTTAATTCATTAATTGCAAGAGTGGTTTTTGTCATTCCAGAAAGTGCAAATAAACTTTCATACATACGAGCACCACCAGAGGCACATATATTTATAAATGGAGTCTTATTTTTTATTGAATAATCAACTGCATATATTATTGCCTCTGTTTCACTAACACCTAAACTGCCTCCAATAAAATCAAAGTTAGATGCACAAACAGTGACATCTATTTCATTTAATTTTCCTTTTGCAACTAGAATTGCGCAATCTTGATTTGTTTTCTTTCTAGCATCTTTAAGACGATCTTTATAAGATTTTGTATCAACCCATCCTAAAACGTCGTCTTGTGGTATTGGTGTCTTTAATATCTCATAATTATCTTTTCCAAATAATATATCAAATCGTTGTCTAGGATTAATTCTATGGTGTTTATTACAATGAGGACAAACGAATAGATTTTCTTCTAATTCTGATTTTAATATAGGACCTTTGCAGCAACTAGTCCACGCACTACTCTCTCTTTCAAGTTTAGTAGGAAATTTTTTGTTAATATTTTTTTTTATACTCTCGCCAAGTTTTTTTATTTTATTAATCCAATTCATGATATCAATTTTTTCAAATTCATTACAATTCTACTTACATTTGTGACAGCATTTTGTCTATATTTTAAACTTTTAGTAATTTCTTTACAAATTGCACTTCCAACAACCAGTCCATCTGCAAAATTTAATTTTTTAATTGATTTTTCCGTTATTCCAAATCCTACTACATAGTTTTTTTTAGGGTTAATATTTTTCAATTTACTATAATTTTTATAAATTTCTGAAGGTGATACTTTTAATTTTGCACCAGTAGTTGATAACATAGAAATATAATATATCATATCATGAGAGTCCTTAATAATTTTCTTTGCACGATCATATGACGTAGTCGGTGAAATCAACTGCACAAAGCAAATATTTCTCCGCTTGCACTTAAGGGCAAATTTTTTATTTTCAGGCCATGGTAAATCAACAACTATAATTCCATTCACACCAGATTTTTTACATTCATTTAAAAAATTATTTTCACCAAATTGGTAAATCAAATTGTAATAACCCATTAAAATTATTGGTGTTGAAAATTTATCTTTTTTAAAATCTTTGACAATTTTGAAAACATCACTCGTTTTGATACCGTTTTTAATAGCCCTATAAGCACTTGTTTGTATTTGTCCACCATCGGCTATTGGAGTATTATGTGGAAAACCTAATTCACAAATATCTGCGTATTTAGATATTGATCTTAAAATTTCTAAGGATTTTTGTTTAGTACTGTCTCCTGCTACTGTGTAAGTTAATAGCAAAGGTCTTTTTTCTTTTTTTGATTTTTTAAAAGCTAAATTAATATAATTTATCATAATTTTTTCCAAGTCTTGCTTTTAAAATATTTTTATCTTTAATCGCATCTCCGCAACTATTGACTACTACAATTGTATTCTTGCTTAATCCTTTTGCCTCATTTAGCGCCACGGCAAATGCATGACTTGGCTCAAGAGATGGTCTTAAATTTTCAAATTTAGTTACAAGTTTGTAAGCATTTAACGCTTGCTCATCACTAGCAGCAGTATACCTTGCTCTTTTTAAATCTTTTAGAAAACAATGCAATGGTGACACCCCTGGATAATCAAGTCCAGCAGAAATTGACTCTGTTTCATCTATTTGGCCAATCTTATCTTGATTTACATATTGCATTGCTCCATGAAGAACACCAATTTTTGAATCATAAGTTAAAGGTGCGGCATGTTTTTTGCTTTTAATTGGTCCACCAGCTTCAACCCCAATTAGTTCAACTTGTCTTTTATCATAACGAATAAATTCACTCCAGAAACCGTAACTTGAAGATCCTCCTCCAACACAATTATAAAGTTTCAGTCTTTTTGGAATAGATCCAAATTTATCTTTAATTTGTACTATAAGCTCTCTCGATATTTGACTGGTACTCCAACCACATATTTTTACAAAAATATTTGGACCAACCGTTGATCCAACGCACATTGCAGTAGTATCACAATTAGCTACCCAGTATCTCATACATTCAGATACTGCATCTACAAGTGTCTGGCTACCTGTATAAACAGGAATTACCTCAGCACCATTTTTTTTAATTGCAACTACATTAGGCCTCTGCCTCTTTATATCTTTTGCCCCCATAAAAATTTTACATTTAAGTCCAAATTTTTTTGCAGCCATACTTAGCATTTTACCTGCATAACCTGCACCAGTGTCTCCAACTATAAACTTTTTTCCAGCTTCCTTAGCTAACAGACAATGAACAGATGCGTTATAAATTTTGTGTGCACCACCATTTGCATCCGAAACAACTTTTGACCAAATTTGAGCACCACCAATATGATTTGACAAATTATTTAGTTTTATAAATCTTGTAGGAGCACCTACCCAGTCTTTAAAATATTTATCTCTCTCAGCGAGAAATTTTTGGTTATTTCTTAATTTAGAAAAAAGAATTTCTAAATCATAAATTGGTTTTTTTAATGTCTCAGGTACGAAATTTCCACCAAACTTGCCACCCCACATTCCATATTTGTCGTGTTGATCTATTAAAAGTTTCCTTTTTTTAAGTTTCATAAAAAATTAACTTTCCTCAAAAATTTATCAATTTTATTTATATCTTTTTCACCTTTTTTATTTTCTAAAGATCCACTTAGGTCAATAATATAATCTTTATTTTTAATCATTGGAATATTATTAATTGATATATTGCCTGCTACCATAAATTTAATACTCTTTGGTAAATTTTTTAAAAGCTTGTGATCAAATCCAACAGATTTTTCATAGCCCTTGCCATCAAATAGTATAATATCAGATATCTTTTCATAAAGTTTGTATTTATCAAAATGGTTTTTATTTTCGACTGTAAGTGAAGAAATAATTTTTTTCTTATATTTATTTTTAATAAATTTAGTTCTCTTAGGATCTACATTATATAATTGATAATAATTAAAATTCAGATTTTTAATTTTTTCTAATATATAATCTGTGGGTTTTACTAAAACAGATACAAATTCAACTTTTTTACTTTTAATGGATGTTAATTTTCTTAAAGTTTTATATTCAACAAATCTTTTTGACTTTTTGTAATTAGTGATGAAACCTACAAATTGAGGATGTTTGGGGTGATTGATTATAAATTTTAATGTCTCCATATCGGAGACTCCACAAATTTTAATACCTTTAATCATTTCTCCAAATGATTAATTAATTTCTTAATATTTTTTTTTATATTACCTTTTGTAATTGGTCTTCCAATAACTATCCAATCACATCCTTTATCAAATGCTTCAACAGGTGTAACAACTCTTTTTTGATCATTTTTTTTGGTGTCAAATCTAATCCCAGGGGTTATAATTTCATTTTTAAAAATTTTTCTAATAAAATTTAATTCTTTAGCACTGCAAACCAAGGCATCCAATTTTGCTTTTCTTGCAAGTAACGCCTGATGTGTTACTAGTGATTTAAGTGTCTTGCTATAACCAATCTCTTTTATAGATTTATCATTTAATGAAGTTAAAGTAGTAACACCAGCAATTTTAATATTACCAGACACTTTTTTTACTGCTCTAAGAGCCTCTAATCCTGCACTAATATGAATTGTAATATAATTTATTTTTAAATCTTTGATCGCATTAATAGTTGCTCTACATGTATTTGGAATATCATTTAATTTTAAATCTAAAAAAATAGTCTTATTTTGTAAATTTGATATAAAATTTCTACCATTTTTTGAATTAATAAATTCCAGACCAAATTTGTATCCTATCTTGAGTTTATTTGTTTTTGTTTTATTTATAATATCTCTTGCTCTTTTGACGAAAGATGTATCACAAGCAATAAAAACTTTATTTTTTTTCATTAATTTTTTTTTTCCACTCTTTGGAACATTTAAATAAAATACTTTTCTTTTCAGGCACTTCAACTTTCTCCAGTGTTTTTGGGTTTAAAGATATTCGCTTTTTTTGAACTCTAGTTTCAAACATCATTACATCCCTTAATTCTACTCTTTCACCTTCTGATAAAGCCTTTACTATTTCGAATAGAAATATATCAAAAAACTTATTTATATCTTTTTTATATAGGTTAGGAAAATTTAGTGAAATTTTATTTATTATTTCTTGTTTAGATACAGACAATTTTATCTATTTTTCGTCTTTCTTTTTATTACCTAATTTTTCTGAAAGAGACGAAAATGGTAAATTCTTTCCACTCAATGGACTTGAGAATTTAGATACAGCCTCTTTATTTTGCATTTCTTCGAGTAATTTAATACTTAAGGTAATTTTTCTTTTCTCAATATCTAGCTCTGATATAGCCGCATCTATACGGTCACCTTGGATGAATCTATTTGCTCTAGCGTCTTCAGCGTTGATTGCAATTTGATTTTTTTTAATCAAAACTTCAATCCCACTGCCTTCTGGTTTTACTATAATTCCTTTAGAGCTAGTAGAGTGAACTTTCACGGTGATTATATCATTTATGTTTTTATCTTTAAAAAAGTTAAATGGATCTTCTTGAAGTTGTTTTACACCTAATTTAATCTTCTGCTCCTTAGCTTTAATATCTAAAATTTTAACTTCCAACTCGTCATTCTTCTTATACTTCTTTAATTCGTCTTCAATTTTTCCTAAATAAGAAAGATCATTTGCGTGCAAAAAACCATCAATTTCAAATTCTTCAAAATTAACATAAATTGAGAAATCTTTGATATTTGAAATTTTTCCTTTCAAAGAAGTTCCAACTGGAAACTTTTTCTCAAAACTCTCATAAGGATTTTCTTTTGCAAGCTTGTGAGAAATGGAAATTCTTTTTTTGTCTTTGTTAATATCTGTTATGACACAATCAATTTCGTCATTTACATTAAAAAACTTATTTGGAATTACATTTTTTTTAGTCCAACTAATCTCACTTGAATGCAATAAACATGTCAACCCTGGCTGCAATTCACAAAAAGCCCCATAGTCTACTACTTTAATGACCTTTGCTTTATAACTTTTACCTATTTCATAATTAGAGATATTTTCAAATGGGTCTGGAGTAAGAGCCTTTATAGAACAAGAAATTTGCATCTTATCTTTATCAATTCCTATTATCTTAAGATCATGCTTTTCTCCAATTGTAAAAACTTCATCAGGATGATTAATTCTTGAATAAGATATCTCTTGTAGATGAACTAAAACATCTATTTCATTATTCACTTCAAAGAAACAGCCAAATGAACTATACCCTTTGACAATTGCATTTTTAATAATTTGCCCAACTTTATATTTTTCAATTATTAATTTTTTGTCTTCTTTTTTAAATGAACTAATTACCTCTCTTCTTGATACACACGCATTGCCTCTAAATTTATCTAATTTAATAATTTTGAAGTCTTGTTCGACATTAAATAAGTGATCGAAAGATTTTAAAGGTTTAGAATCAATTTGAGATCCTGGACAAAACATCAAAGATTTTGTATCTAAGTGTTCTACTATAACTCCACCTTTGCATTTTGAAACTATTTTACCTTTAACATTCTGATTTTTTTCATATGCTTTTTCTAGAATGTACCAACCTCTTATTTTTTGGGCTCTACTAACGGATACAATTACTTCACCATTTTTATCTTCTATTTTTTCTAAGTATACTTCTAGATTATCATTTTCTTTTAATTTTTTTTCTGGATAAGTTGTTTTGACCTCGTTAGAGTCAATTAATGCCTCACTTTTCATGCCATCAATTAAAAGATAAACATATTTTTCGGTAATTTTTGTAACTATCCCTGTTAATAATTTGCCTTCTTCAATTTTAGATTTAGAGAATCTGTCTATTAAGAGTTTTTTAAATTCTTGATTTTGGCTATTTGAAATATCCTTATATACTTCCATTAAGTTTTAGTTTGTTATCCATTATAGTTTTTATTTTTAAAAAGCATTGTTTTCTACTAAGTTTCGTAGAATTTAGCAATATACTATCTTTTGTTTTTTTTAATGGACCATGTTTTCTTAGTCGATCTGATTTGTCCCTATTTTTAAGGCTTTTTAACACTTCGTTATAGGATATTCTTTTGTTTTGATTTTTGTATTCTTTAAATCTCCTTTTTGCGCGTGTTTTAATGTTGGCTGTAATAAAAAACTTAAACATAGCATCTTTCAAAATAACACTTGTTATATCTCTACCATCAAGCACAGACCCTGCATATTTTTTTGGAGGGTTATAAGCATATCTCTGTTGAAATTTTAAAACTATGTCTCTAATTTTTTTGTCTCTAGCAATAATAGACGCTGATACTGCAACTTTATCAGTTAATAAACCTTTTTTTTTTAAATCATTAATTCTTAAATTTTTAATTTTATTCCTAATCATTAAATAATTAAACTTATCAGGATTTTCTAGTCTTAATTTTCCAATAAGACGATATATTCTACCAGTATCTAGTTGCAAAAGATTATAATGTTTAGCTATTAATTTTGCTTGTGTGCCAGCACCCGCTGCTGCAGGCGAGTCTATTGCTACAGTGATTATGTTTTTTCTTTTTTTCAATTTAATATTCCTCCAAGTTTTTTTATAGTTTTTATAAAATTTGGAAATGAAGAATTTACAGAGTCTTTATCATTTATAATCCAATTTTTACCACCAAACGTCAGAGCTGCAACTACTGACATCATGAAAATACGGTGATCTTTAACAAAATTCTTAATATGATATTTGCCATCCAATTTTAAATTTGGATTACCATAAATTTTAATATCATTTTTTTTTCTTTCGACTTTAATACCTATCATTTTCATAAACTTAATTGCTATATCAAGTCTTGGACTCTCTTTTTTATTTAATTCACCTAGATTTTTAAATCTAGAAACTCCCTTAGATTTACATGCAATTAAAAATATCAAGAGGAATTCATCAATTGCAGAGCTGTTTAGAATTTTAGGACAATTAATTGCTTTAAAGTTATTCGAACTTTTTACCTTTATATCTCCAATTTGTTCTCCTTTATAATTTTTTTTATTTAAAACTTCAATTTTTGAGTTCATAATATTTAAAATATTTATAACCCCAATTCTTGTTGGATTGACATTAATATTTTTAATTAATAGTTCTGAATTTTTAGATAATAATGTGAGCACTATAAAAAAGGACGCAGAGCTTATATCCCCTGGAACATTATAATCAAAAGACTTAAATTGTTTCATTCCGTTAATTTTTATTAAGTCGTATTTTTTTTCACTTTTTATTTGAATAGGATAATTAAGACTTTTTAACATTAATTCAGTATGGTCCCTTGATTTTACAGCCTTAATCTTAGTGGTTCCGTGAGTATTAAGTGCGCTTAGAATTATACATGTTTTTATTTGAGCGCTCCCTTTATCTTCAATATATTCAATAGGTCTTAAAAATTCTGATCCAACTAAATTTAAAGGAAGCATTCCTTTTTTTGATTTTATGTTTACACCAAATAAATTTAAGGGCTTTATAACCCTTGAAAAATCTCTCTTTGATAAACTTTCATCACCAATCAGCTGAATTTCATTATTTATACCCGAGCAAAGACCTAAAATAGACCTTGCCAAAGTTCCCGAGTTACCTGCATATAGAATTTTTTTTTTTGTAAGGTTAAAGCCGTTAATACCTACCCCATAAACCTCAATAAATTTTTTTTTTTTTTTAAATTCAACTCCAATCTTCTTTAGTGATTTAAGTGTGTTTAATACGTCTTCTGATTCAAGTATATTAAATATTCTGGACTTACCTAGTGCTATAGATGATAGTAGAAGGCACCTGATACTAATACTTTTGTCACCTGATACGTAAATTTTATTTTTAAATGGTTTTATAACTTTTTTAATTATTACTTGATTTTTCACTTAAATTAAATTTTAAAACCTTCACCAAAATATGCTTGAATTGCCTTTGTATTGTTTACAAGTTCTTGAGGCGTTCCTTTTGCAACTATTTTTCCTTCAGAGAGCACCATTGCATTATCAACACAACTTAGTAAATCTCTTGATGAGTGATCTGAAATCGATACAGATATTCTCTCAAACATTTGAAGGCTTACAATAATTTGCTGTATCATCCTAACGCTTTGAGGGTCAAGCGCAGCAAAAGGTTCATCCAAAATAAGTATTTTTGTATCTTTAACCATTGCCATAGCGAGAGTTAATTTCCTTACTTGACCGCCGGATAAATATTTAGATTTAAGTTTAATAACATTTTGAAGCTCAAATTTTCTAATTAGATTGTTTATTTTTGTTACTCTTTGCTCTTTATTTTTAATATGTAGCTCAGCAATCGCCAACAAATTTTCAAAAACAGTTAGGTCAGCCCAAGAACCACCATATTGGGGCACCCACGATATTCCAAATTTTGAACATCTTTTATGTGTTGGTATATCTGTTACATCAATTCCATTTATGAAAATTTTACCGTAAGATGGTTTAACCAATCCAATAATACAATGATATATTGAACTTTTTCCAGCTCCATTCGGACCAAGTAAACCACAAATCTCTGATTTTTGAATACTTAGGTTTAGCCCTTCAACAATTTGCCTGTTACCATAATGAATACTTAAATCTTTTAAGTCAATTATTGGTTTTTCTTCTTTAAATGATTTAATTCTAAATTTCTTAATTAATATATTCATATTTGCTGATTAATTTTACTTTTTTATTTTTTTCGTTCATTTCTAATTTAATATCTCCACTTACCATGTCGATTATTGCTTTGTCAGTATTTAAATT
>CACOZH010000021.1 GCA_902631595.1 uncultured Pelagibacteraceae bacterium
TTCCGATACAATCCAATTTTTATTTAATAACGAAATTTACAAAATAAAAAATCCTGATCCAAACAAAACAATTTTGAATTATATTCGTAACGATTTAAAAAAAACAGGTACCAAAGAAGGTTGTGCAGAAGGAGGCTGCGGTGCGTGTACTATAGTTTTAGGTGAATTGAGTAAAAATAAAATAGTTTATAAAGCTATAAATGCCTGTATTAGTTTTCTACCAATATTAAATGGAAAACAATTAATTTTAGTAGAAGATTTAAGTAATGGTAATGGTCTTCATCCTGTTCAGGAAGCAATGATAAAATTTCACGGCTCACAATGTGGGTTTTGTACACCAGGTTTTACAATGTCTTTATTCTCCATGCACAAAAATAATAGGTCAATAAATAATGAGATAGTTGATGAAGCTTTGTCAGGTAACCTATGTAGGTGTACTGGTTATAGGCCAATAATTGATGCTGCAAAAAGCTTAAATAATAAAAATGATAAAGATCATTTTAAAATAAAACAAAATAAAACAATAAAACTATTAAAAAAAATAAAAAGTATTGATATTGAAATTAATAATGGAGATAAAAAATTCTTTGCACCCAAAACAATTACTAACTTAAAAAAAATATTAAGTAAACACCCTGAAGCAAAAATTTTAAGTGGAGGCACAGATTTATCACTTGAAGTAACAAAGTTTAGAAAAGAAATTAAGACTATTATCTCTTTAAATTCTGTAGAAAAATTAAATTTTATAAAAAAAAATAAAAATTTATTAGAGATAGGTGCCACAACTTCACTTTATGAATTTCAAAACTACATTAAAAAATATTTTCAAGATTTTTATGATATTTTAAAAAGATATGGATCTTTGCAAATTAGAAATGTAGGAACAATTGCAGGAAATATAGCAACAGCCTCACCAATAGGAGATACACTTCCTCTATTATTAACATTAGATGCAAAAATTATTGTTCAAGGAAAAAAACAAAAAAAAATCTTTTCATTCAGTGATTTTTTTATTTCTTACAGGAAAACAAAATTAAAAAAGGGAGAATTTATTTACTCAATCAAAATACCTATAAACAAAGATAATATTTTTAAAGCTTACAAAATTTCAAAAAGATTTGATGACGATATTTCCTCAGTCTGTGGTTCTTTTAGTTTTTTAATTAAAAAAAATAAAATCACAAAAGCAGCAATAGCTTATGGTGGCATGTCAGAAATACCTAAAAGAGCATCTGCAATTGAAAAAAAACTAATAAATTCAGAGTTTTCTGAAAATTCATTCAGTAAAGCGGTTGATTTAATAAATAAAGATTTTTCACCATTGGATGACATGAGAGCAAGCAGTCATTATAGATTAGCAGTAGCTAAAAACTTATTATTGAAAGCTTTTTATGAGATAAAGAATAATCAAACAATAAGAATAAATTAATGAGAAACGAAGAACTACTAAAAAATCAAAGTATACCACATGATAGTGCATCTAAGCATGTTTCTGGATTTGCCCATTATACTGATGACATAGCTGAGCCTTCAAATACTTTACATGGAGCGATTGGATGGAGTGAAAAGGCACATGCTAAAATCAAAAAAATTGATTTGAGTGATGTGGAAAAAAGTGAAGGAGTAATATCAGTCGTAACTTTTTTGGATATTCCAGGACGTAATGACGTGGGTCCAGTATTTGACGGAGACCCAATATTTCCAAAAACTAAAGTTGAATATTATGGTCAACCATTATTCGCAGTTGCCGCAATCACTACAGAGCTTGCAAGAAAAGCAGTTTTAAAGGCGAAGGTTACTTATATAGAATTAAAACCAATCATTACGATTGAGGAAGCATTAAAAAAAAATAATCTTCTATTTAATCCAAGAATTATCAAAAAAGGAAATCCACAAAGCAAAATTAATAAATCTAAAAATAAATTAAAAGGCAAATTTAATACAGGAAGCCAAGAACATTTTTATTTGGAGGGACAAGTTTGTTTAGTTATTCCACAAGAGGATAATAATTTACAGGTTTACAGCTCAACACAGCATCCCTCTGAAACTCAGCAGATTATAGCAAAGATGTTAAATCAAAAAAGTAATTCTATAACTGTTACTGTAAGAAGAATAGGAGGTGGATTTGGAGGCAAGGAAACTAATTTTATGACAGCAGCTATTTGTGCTTTGTTGTCCCACAAAACTGGAAACCCCATAAAACTTAGACTTGATAGAGATGATGACATTATTTTAACGGGTAAACGACATGATTTTTATTCTGAGTATGAGGTAGGTTTTAATGACAATGGAAAAATAGAGGGATTAAAGTTAAAGCTTGCTTCAAGATGTGGAATGTCTCCAGATCTTTCATATGCAATTAATGAAAGAGCATTATTACATTTAGATAATGCATATTATTTATCAGACTTAGAAGTTAAAAATTATTTATGTAAAACAAATACTTCATCTTCGACAGCTTTCAGAGGTTTTGGAGGTAATCAAGGTATGATGGCTATAGAAAACATTATTGATAATATCTCACGACATTTAAAAAAAGATCCTAGTGAGGTTAGAAAAGAAAATTTTTATGGTCAAAATGAAAGAAATATAACTCATTATGGAATGAAAATTAATGATAACGTAATACACGATATTTATAAAAGTTTGTTGGATAAATCTAATTATAAAAAAAGATATAGCGAAATAAGAAATTTTAATTCAAAAAATAAATTTAAGAAAAAAGGAATAGCACTCACCCCGGTTAAATTTGGAATTTCTTTTACAACAATTCATTTAAATCAAGCAGGCGCGTTAGTGCATATATATACTGATGGAAGTATTCATTTAAACCACGGAGGAATAGAAATGGGCCAAGGTACACATACAAAAATTGCCCAGCTTGTTGCAAATACATTTGGATTACCATTTGAAAAAGTTCAGATATCTTCAACAAATACATCTAAAGTTCCCAACACATCGGCAAGTGCCGCATCATCTACCACAGACTTAAATGGCGCGGCAACTTTAAATGCGTCAGAAAAGATTAAAACTAATTTAAATAATTTTATAAAAAAAAAGTATAATATTTTATCTAAAATAGAGCCTATTTATAAAAATGAAAATATTTATTTTGGCAACAGATCTTTTGAATTTAAAAAAATAATTCAAGAGGCTTACTTAAATAGAATTTCACTATCTTCATCTGGTTTTTATTCAACACCAAAAATAAATTTCGATAAAAAAAAATTTAAAGGAAGACCATTTTATTATTTTTGTTATGGTGCTGCTGTAACTGAAGTAACAATCGACACACTTACAGGAGAAAATAAAGTAGACAGAGTTGACATAATCCATGACGCAGGCAATGCAATTAATCCAGCACTTGAACTTGGTCAGATAGAAGGTGGTTTTGTTCAGGGACAAGGATGGCTTACAATGGAGGAGGTGGTATGGGATAAGTTTGGGAAGCTAAAAACTTTTTCACCATCAACCTATAAAATTCCAGCAGTGAACGATACGCCGGATAAATTTTACGTCGAAATTTTTAAAAAAGGTTCTAACGTTGAAAATGTTGTTAATAAACAAAAAACAACTGGGGAACCTCCATTAATGTTAGCAATGAGTGTTTTCTTTGCAATTAAAGATGCAATTGCCTCTGTTTCAAATTACAAAAAAACTCCGAATCTAGATGCACCCGCAACTCCTGAAAAAGTATTAATGAGTATTAATAAATTAAAAAGTAAAATTAAATCCAATGGAAAATAAATCAAAATTTATGTTGAGAGCTATTGAGCTATCAATTCAGAGCGCTAAATCTAAAGGCGGACCTTTTGGTTGTGTAATTGTAAAAAACAATAAAGTTATTGCAGAGGGCTATAATCAAGTAACATCCAAAAATGATCCAACAGCGCATGCAGAAATTGTTGCAATTAGGAACGCATGTAGAACCGAAAATAATTTCTTTTTAGACGGATGTGATTTATATTCAACATGTGAGCCATGTCCAATGTGCCTTTCAGCAATCTATTGGGCACATATAGAAAATATTTATTATGCGAACACTAGATTGGATGCAAAGAATATTGATTTTGATGACTCTTTCATTTACTCAGAAATGAACAAAGAAATTAATAGTAGGAAAATAAAAATGTATCAAATGCATCGTGACGAAGCCTTAGAGGCATTTAAAATATGGGATAATAAAGAAGATAAAATTAAATATTAAATGGATATTTTAACATATACGATTAAATGGTCAGAGGTTATTTTAAGATGGGCCCATGTACTATTTGCTATCTTATGGGTAGGTAACAGTTTTTTATTTAATTATTTAGACAACAAATTAAACAAAAAAATTACCAGTAAAGATATTGATGGTGAGGGCTATTTAATGCATTCAGGTTTTTTCTACAAGCTTACAAGACTTAAAACATCTCCTGAAAGTGTCTATCTTAAACAGCTAGTTATTTTTAAATGGCAAAGTTATTTAACGTTTGTCACGGGAGTTTTACTTCTTTTTGTAATTTATTACTACAACGCGGGTGTTTTGATGGTAGATAAAAGGGTTCTACTTATTTCACCAACATCAGCTATTTTGTATTCAGTTCTCTCCTTAGTAATTTCTTGGTTTATATATGATCTATTATGCAAATCTGATTTAATAAAAAACGAGTTTTTATTTCTCGCCACAATGTTAATTTTATTGACTGTTTTAACTTTTGGTTTAACCAAAATATTTGGTCCAAAGTTTGCAATTTTGAGTGTAGGATTAATAATTGGTTCAAATATGTTTGCAAATGTTTTTACAGTGATAATTCCGAACCAAATGAATATTATTAACAGCAGTAAAAGATCTAAAAAATTTGATATGAGCCTTTCTCTCGCGGCAAAACAAAGATCAATACACAACAACTATTCTACTTTTTTGGTTTTATTTATAATGTTATCTGGTCACTCTAGTTTTCTAGTTTATCATAAATACAATTGGGCAATATTTGTTTTAATTGGAATAATATCAGTTTTAGCAAGACATTATTTTAATCTAAGAGGTAGAAACATTCATAGGTTGCATTATTTAGTAGCATCAATAGTTGCTTTGATAATTCTAGCGGTTATAATTTTTTTATTCAAAAATTAGTCTTATAAAATGTCAGAAAAATTAATTGTAAATTGGGAAGAATACTACAGAACAGTAGAAAAATTAGCTATTCAAATTGAGGAAAGTAAATTTAATCCAACAATATTGGTTGGTATAATGAGAGGCGCCGCACCAATGATTGATGTATTAAGTAGAATTTTTAAACTTAAGTGCGCATACCTTGCAGTCGAGTCCTACAGTGGCAAAGGAATCGAGGATGAGCAAGGAGATATTGTTTTCTCGAGAGAAATGAGCTCCATAGCTCCAAATATGGGAGGAAAAATTCTACTATGTGATGATTTATCAGATACAGGAATAACTTTTAACAAAAGTATTGATTGGCTTAAACAATATGGCCCAATCAAAGGGAAGATTGAAGATATTAAAACAGCTACGCTCTGGAAGAAAAAAAAATCAACTTTTAAACCAGATTTTTGTGCGGTTAAATTAGACTCTGATCCTTGGATAGTACAACCTTTTGAAATTTACGAAGAGATACGAATTGAAGAAATTAAAAAGAAACATCTTTAATAAAAAAAGGCGATCTAATAAGACCGCCTTTTAAAAATTTAATTTGTTTCTAGAGTTTATATTGCAAAACTTACCACACTTGCAATCGCAATAACCCAGATTGCAGGACTTGTATCAAATTTACCAGTAACAAGTTTTACTGCAGCATATGAAATAAATGCCAACGCGATTCCATGTGAAATAGAATATGTGAACGGCATTGCAATCATAGCAAGAACAGCTGGCCCTGCTTCAGATATATCATCCCACTCTATGTCAGTTATATTTCTTACAAAAAGCGTTGCGATATATATAAGCGCAGCTCCATCTATTTCTTTTGGTAAACTAGTAGCTAGTGGGCTAAAGAACAGACATAATAGAAATAGAATACCTATTACTAAAGATGTCATACCCGTTCTACCGCCTGCTTTAACTCCTGCGGCAGACTCAACATAAGTAGTTACAGTAGAAGTACCCATCATCGCTCCTGCAACAGTAGATACACTGTCTGATAGCATTGCTTTATCAATGTCTTGTATCTTACCATCTTTACCAATTTTTCCTGAAACATTGGCAACACTAGTTAGTGTTCCTGCTGTATCAAAAAAGTCAATAAAAAATAAAGTAAATATAACAGTGACCATTGAGGCAGAAAGTGCAGCACCTAAATCAAATTTAAATAGATAAGTCATTGATGGTGGCGGTGAAACAACACCATAGAAATCTCCTAAACCTGTGATCCATGCAATTGCGCTAAAACCGACAATTCCAATGATTATATTACCTTTGATACCTTTTTGTTCCATTACAATCATAGAGACAAAAGCACCAGCGCCAAGTAACAGAAGCGGATTAGAAAGATCGCCAAGGCCAACCAAAGTTGCAGGATTATCCGAAGTTAATCCCATAATTTGAAATCCTATTATAGCCAAGAACAATCCTATTCCAGCTCCAATACCAAGTTTCAAACTTTTCGGTATTGAGTTTATTAACCAAGCTCTTATTGGTGTCAGTGAAATTATTAAGAACACTACACCGGCAACTAATACAGCACCTAAAGCTTCCTCTGGTGTGTATTGCATTCCGAGACATACACCATAGGCAATAAATGCATTTATTCCCATACCAGGTGCTAGTCCAACTGGCCAAGTTTTTGCGTAGAAGGCACAAATAAAGCAAGCAAGTGCCGTCGCACAAGCTGTAGCAGTGAATACACCACCTCTATCAAAGCCTCCTTCAGACAAAATAAGTGGATTAAGAAACATTATATATGCCATTGTCAAAAAGGTTGAGACACCAGCAACAACTTCTGTTTTAAAATCCGTCTTATGTTGTTTATATTTAAAGTAGTTATCTAACATTAGACCTCCATTATTTGCAAAGACAGTAATTGATTCGTCTTAAAAAATCTTAATAAAATCGTCAATTTTCGCTCAAAATGTGGTTAATACAGATATATTTACAACCAACAATTTAATTTTATTTATGACACAATTGTTTGCTATCAGTTAATAATGAAAATCAAGTTAATTTATAAATTATTAATTGTTTTTATTTTAGTAACTGGGTGCCAAACAATCAAAAAAAAATCAGATGAAGTAGTTGAAAAAGAAAACGAAAAATTTGGAATGTTTGTGGGAAAACCTGTTACTGAACTTAGAATGGAAATTGGGACACCATCTGCCGACTTTATTAGTGAAAATGGTAATGAGATTTTAGTTTATAAAACAAAAAAATATGGAATTCCTTGTGAGAGAAAATTTGAAATAAATTCTACTGGAACAATTGTAAAATTTTCTTCAAGTGGGTGTATTTAGTTCAAAAAAACCAATTTGAGCAAATTTAACTAAATTAGCCGTAATTACTGAAAAAATTTTATTTCATTTTAATTTACATTAATAGCCTTTTTGTTAGGGTCCTTTAAAGTAAATGGAGGATATATGGCAAGAAATAAAGTTTCAACTTCAGGAGCTGATAAAAAGTTACCTCTCAATCAGTCAATACCGCTAGGTATTCAGCATGTGTTTGCAATGTTTGCTGGGAATATAACAGTTCCACTAATTGTTGCTGGTGTTTTTGGAGTGACTACTGGAGAAAAGATTTTTTTAATTCAAATGGCATTGTTTGCTGCTGGCGTAGCAACAATAATACAAACAGTTGGTTATAAAGATATAGGTTCAAGACTACCAATAATACAAGGCACAAGTTTTGCTTTCATTCCGATAATGCTACCTTTTAAGGCTTTTGGTTTAGGAGCAATATTTACAGCTGCATTTATAGGAGGAATTTTTCAAATATGGATTGGAAGAATGTTAAAACCAATTCGTCATATGTTTCCTCCGTTAGTAACTGGAATAGTTGTATTAATGATTGGAATTAGTCTTCTTAAAGTTGGTTTTAAATATGCTGGTGGTGGAGTATACTTACTGAACAACAAACCTGAAATTTTTGCGAACTGGCATCATTTAACAATAGCCGGTACAGTTTTAATAGTTGCTCTTTTATTAAATCTCAAAGGAAGAGGAATGGTATCTGCTGCTTCTATTCTAATTGGAATAATAGCTGGGTTCATAGTTGCAGCTATGCTTGGTGAAGTTAGATGGGAAAAAATTGCAGCTGCTGACTGGTTTGCTATCCCAATGCCTATGCAATATGGAATAGACTTTGTTTGGGGTGCTGTAATATTAATGTTGTTTATGTCTATAGTTACAACTATTGAAACTATTGGAGATATTAGTGCTACAACAATGGGTGGAGCAAATAGAGAAGCTACTAACAAAGAACTTTCGGGTGGAATAATGGCCGATGGAGTTGGAACAGCTTTTGCATCAATTTTTAACGCAATGCCTAATACTTCTTATTCACAAAATGCTGGTTTAGTTGCATTCACTGGAGTAATTAGTAGACACGTTGGTACAGTTGCTGGTGTTATTTTAATTTTATTAGGTTTATTTCCAAAACTTGGAGGAATTATTGCTGCAATGCCAGACTCAGTTATAGGTGGAGCAGCTATCATTATGTTTGGATTAATTGCTGGCGCAGGAATTAAGTTAATTTCAAAATCAGAAATGAGTCAAAGAAACGTTTTAATTTTAGCGTTATCTTTATCTTTTGGAATAGGACTATACGCATTTCCTGAATTTGTTGCACATGTACCAGATTTAGGAATTAAATTAGGATTATTGCTTACTACTGGTTTAATACCTGCGGGATTGTTAGCATTTATTTTAAACGCTACACTACCAAAAAAATAAATTATTTTTAAACTTGTGGGGAGAAATCCCCACAAGCAAGGTTTAACGCTTATTTAATTTCAATAAGTCTTTTTTTCTTATGATCTGGCAAAATTCTTTCACAAGCTACTGTCAAAAGACCATCTTTTAACTCTGCACCATTTACTTTTACATCATCTGCAATTGTAAATGATCTAGCAAATTGTCTTTGAGAAATACCTCTGTGAATTACTTCGCCATCCTCATTTTTGTTTTCGGACTTATTAACTTGTTTAGTTCTTACAGTTAATAAATTATCCTCAAACTCAACTTCAACATCATCTTTATTAAAACCAGCAAGAGCAACTTCTATTGCATAGTTATCCTTACCTGTTTTTCTTATGTTGTATGGTGGATAATTCGACTGCATGGTCAAACCTCCATTTCCCAACATGCTTTCAAATTGATCAAACATATCGTCGAAACCAATCGAAAACGGTCTTAATGAGTTGAATATAGATAGATCCTTACTTGTCATATATATCCTCCTTTTTTAAGCAAGTTTATTTATATAAGCCCCATCAGGCGACTTATAAATTTTATATGGTAATTAATCTCAAATTTTCAAGACCTTTAAAACTTGAAAATTTATTATTTTTTTTTAAAATTTAACAGTGAAAAAAATTATAATAATTTTTTTAATTATTTTTTATCCAACGGCATCTTTTGCTAATCAAGATATAATTAACTTAATAAACACAAAACTAATTGAATTAGGTGAATTTCAAGAACCAACAAAATATCCAAAAGGTTTTGAAGAAAAACACATGAAGGGTTGTAAAAGTTGGAAATGTATATCGGATAAAAGTGCAAAACAAATGGGATTAATATTTAAAAGGCCAGATTCTTATAATCAAAAAAATCCTGGTAATCAAATTTATGGAATGGCTTATTTTGAGATATTTTATTTAAATAAATTAAAAAAAAATAAATCAAATTTAGAAAAATTTAAAGCTGAGTGGCCAGAGAAAATTATTAAAGGAAATGAAATTGCATCACTTATTAAAACAAATGAAAGTAGAAAAACGATGAGAGTGGCACTTGGAATTGATATTAAAGTTTCTCCAGAGGAAGCAATAAATACTTATTGGACTTTGGCAGACTTTTTGCAAAAAGGAAATGTAGAAAAAGTAAAAGTTGATAAATCATTAAAAAAACGTCAGCGAATAATTTCAGATTTTAAAAATTCCTTAGGTCAATTAAAAAGAAAAATAGAAAAACAAGATCTTTTAAGAATTATAGAGTATTTAGAGGGATGACTATGAAAAAATTT
Source organism: uncultured Pelagibacteraceae bacterium (assembly GCA_902631595.1). GTDB lineage: Bacteria > Pseudomonadota > Alphaproteobacteria > Pelagibacterales > Pelagibacteraceae > Pelagibacter. The sequence goes on from CACOZH010000021.1 coordinate 10,175, forward strand.
CTTTTAATTTTATTTTTAAATCTTTTTTTATTTAACAATTCTATTGCTGACGTAGATAAAATTATCAATCAAAGTATTGAAAAAGAATTTGAAGATTACAAAAAAAATCTTGAAGAATTTAAAATTAAAATTGATAAACTTAAAGAACAAGATTTAAATGAAGCAAAAAAAATTGATAAAAGTTTGTTAGAGTTAAATCAGTTATTATCATTCACAGAAAATAATCTAGTCTTAAATAAGCAAGAAGAATTATTAGACTCTCTAAAAGTTATTGACAAATATCTCGGTGATATTTCTAAAGTTATTCCAAATCAATTTTCTAGAGTAGCATCAGAGGAAGATAATGAAAGTATAGATGAAAATACATTAAAAGTAATGACTAATATTGGAACATCGATGAAGTCAAAGAGAGCAAAAAAAACATCTGACATTTTGATTTCTATGAATAACTTAGAACAGAATGGTTTAAATGTTTACTCTGTAAACCAAAAATTAATTGATTTAGATGTTTCTACGATTGGTCTAAATGAAATTAATGCAGCTTTAAATTCAGAAAACGCAATTTTAAATGAAGGTGATAGAAAAGAGACAATCGATAATTTAAAAAAACCTGGAGGACCTAAAGATGAGGATTTGGCTAAAATAATAGATCCACCTGTTGTTAGACCAGATCCACCAATAGATCCAATAGTCCCAATAGATCCACTACCACCAGACGATCCGATTCAACCAGAGCCACCAGCAGAATTACCTCCATATAAAGATTTAGATCCAAATACAGATCGTCTAAAAGATTTTGCAACTCTTAGGACTTTACAAAATTACGATTACAGCTGGGAAAGAAATGATTATAGAATTTCAGTTGGAAAACCAGTTGATGAAGCTTTAGAGGTACAACAGTCAGTTTATGATGAAGCTATAAGGTTTGGATTTTCTGAAGATAGAGCCAATATGTTAGCAAAAAATGCATATTCTGCTTACTATGATATGTGGTTTGAGGGATCTGAAATTGCTGAACAAACAAGAGCTGCTGGTGGATCTTGGGAGGAAGCCGATGAAGCTTTAGAAAAATGGCTACTAGATCCAAATAACAAATACAACGAATGGGCTTTAAATTTCTATAGAGTTGATGAGGGTGATGAGGATGAGTATTTGCCAAATCCTGTCGCTTTAAAAGATTGGTTTTCAAAAATAGGCGATGGTCCAATAGAAGCTTACGAGTTATCCGAAGAAAGATTAGAAAAAGAAGCAATGGCAAGAACTGTTAGTTATTTAACTCAAGACTTTATGCCAGGTCAAGGAGAGGGAGAAGGCGACCCTTATGCTGAGGCTGATGAAGTAAATGAATTTGTTAGGAACTTAGCTTTAGATAAAGGATTTACAAATGAACAAGCAGATATACTTGGTAGAAATGCTGCATCAACTTATTTAGACATTTGGTTAGACGGAACATATGTTATGGAAAAAGCACTAGCAGCAGGTCTTTCATATACTGAAGCAGATCAGGCTGTTGAAAGATGGGCTATTTCAGGCGAGCATGGCTATAACGATTGGTTTGAAAGATGGGGAGAGGCTGATCCAGAAAAAGATTGGATGCCAGATAAAAATACATACGGAGCTTATTTGGATAGTGTAATAGGAACCACTATAGAACTTAGAGATCCTTCTGAAATTAGAAAAGATATTGAAGTAAGTATGAAAGTTTATGAGAATTTAAATTACAATACAGATACACTTCAATGGGAAGGTGACGTATTTAGTGAAGCAGATCAAGTTTCCCAGGCTTTTTATGATAGAGCAATTGAAATAGGATTAACTGAAGATGAAGCAAGAGTAATACAAAGAAATAATAGAAACGCTTATATAGACACATGGATGGAAGGAACTTACGTTTATCAAGAAAAAATTTATGAAGGGTATTCTTCTGAAGAAGCAGATCAATATGTAGACAGTTGGTTCGATCAAAGCAGGTATAATGATTATTGGTCAAGTAATGAAAATAATTGGGGTATAGTAATTGAAGAAAACGATGAAGGAAACATAACAGTTGTTATAAGACCACTTACTGTGGAAGAAAAAATCCAGATGAAAGAACAAAATAATTTAGACACCAAATTAAAAGCAGACTCAAAAGTATCTGGACAGGTAGAAAAACAAGTTATTTTAAAAGATGAGGTTGGAATTTCTTCTGAAGCTTTAGCTGATGTAGGAATTTCTAAAGAAGAATTTGATGAGTTCAAGGAAGCTACAGCTGTGGGCAATTCTATAGCAATAATTGGAGGTGAGCTTAAGCAATTAAATATTTTTGGTGAAGTTATGGCTGACCCTGAAATTTTATCTGCGGCCCAGGAAGCAGCTAGAGATGCAGCTGCAGAAGCTGGACAAGCACTTGCCGCACAAAATGCGGCTGAAGCTGGCCAAGCTGATCCAGGCGCTCCAAGAATACCTGACCAGGCGGCCAATGGTGAGCCTGGTCCTGAGTGATTTTCGCAATTAAATTTTATCTGAAATCTTTAAAGCAAATGCATAGTCAATAGCAATTTCTTCTATCGCGCCATCTCTTCCAGATTTTCCACCATGACCTGCATTCATTTCAGTTTTTAATAATAATAAATTATTGTCAGTTTTATAATCTCTTAATTTTGCAGTAAATTTTGCTGGTTCGTCAAATAAAACTCTATTATCACTTAAACTAGTTGTAATTAATATGTGAGGATAATCCATTTTTTTTATATTGTTATAGGGCGCGTAGGAATAAATATAATCAAAGTGCTCTTTATTATCCTTAGCATTCCCAAATTCATCAAATTCTCCAACAGTCAATGGCAAAGAGTGATCTAAATTTGTAGTCAAGGAATCTACAAAAGGAACAGCCATTATCATGCCCAAAAATAATTCAGGTGACTGATTTACTACTGCACCCATAAGTAATCCACCCGCAGAACCACCCATTCCAATTATTTTTCCTTTTGACGTGTATTTTTTATCAATTAAATATCTCGCTACCGAGATGTAATCTTTAAATGTATTTTTCTTGTTTAATAATTTACCTTCTTTCCACCACTTCATGCCTCTTTCCATTCCACCCCTAATATGAGCTGTTACCCAAATTATATCTCTATCAATCAAACTTAGTCTTGTTGATGAAAACCCAGGGGACATTGAACTACCATAAGATCCATAACCATATAAAAGAATGTTTGCACTTCCATCAATTTTTGTTTTTTTGTGTCTTGTAATAGTTATAGGAACTAGTCTTCCATCATGAGATGGACATTCTAATCTTTCAACAATGTAATCATCTGGATTATGACCTGATGGAATTTCTTGTTCTTTAACTAATTTTTTATCTTTTGTTTTTAAATTATATAAATAGGTTTTGCCTGGAGTTTTAGGCGAAGAGTACGATAAATACACTTCATCAGTATTTTTATCCCTTTGTTTTAATGATATGCTAGGAACGATAACTTTTTCATCTACAAAGTTTAGATCATTTTCTTCACCAGTTTTAGGATTTCTAATAATTAATTTACCCAAAGCATTTGAAGTTTCAGATCTTATTATCCAATCTTTTAAAAAAACAAGTCCACCAATTAAAACCTCATCTTTAGCTGGAACAAAAGATTTCCAATTTTGATTTTTGAGATCTTCACAATAATCAATTTTGAAGTCTTCAGCTTGCTCGTTTGTATGTAAATAAAATTTTCCATCCCAAGAATTAACAGAATAAATTACACCTCTTTTTCTCTCTTTAATTAATTTTGGTTTTGGATTTTCTTCGTCTTTTGAAAAATAATATTGTTCAGAAGTATTATGATCTGAGGTTGATATAAAATAATATTTCTCATCAGAACTTATCCCTATACCACAAGTAAA
>CACOZH010000022.1 GCA_902631595.1 uncultured Pelagibacteraceae bacterium
CAGTTTAACGATCGATGACGAAGGAACACCTACCGAAAAAACTGTTTTAATAGAAAAAGGAATTTTAAAAAATTTTATGCAAGATAGGTTGAATGCAAGATTAATGAATACAAAATCAACAGGAAATGGAAGAAGAGAAAGCTACAAACATGTAGTTATGCCAAGAATGAGAAATACAATTATGCTAAATGGAAATCACTCACAAGATGAAATGATCAAATCAGTAAAAAAAGGAATTTTTGCAGTAAGTTTTGGTGGTGGGCAGGTAGATATAACATCTGGAAAATTTGTTTTTAACTGCACAGAGGCTTATGAAATTATAAATGGAAAAGTAGGTTCACCAATTAAAGGTGCGACTTTAATTGGGGATGGCCCGTCTGCATTGAAAGAAGTTTCAATGGTTGGAAATGATATGATGTTAGACCCTGGAATTGGAACCTGTGGGAAAGCAGGACAAGGTGTGCCAGTTGGAGTGGGTCAACCATCATTATTGATAAATAAAATGACTGTAGGAGGAACGCAACTTTAAAAAATGTTGGGATATAATGATAAATTAAATGATGTCATTGATTATTGTATTTCCAATGCAAAAAAAAAAGGTGCAACTGATGTCGAAGTTGGAATAGTCAAAAGCACTTCTGAAACTGTTAGTTTTAGAAATAAAAAATTAGATGAATCAGATAGATCAGAAAATATTGGTCTATCATTAACCGCATATATTAATAAAAAAAAAACTTCAGTTTCATCATCTAATTTAAAAAATAATAATTTAGAAAAATTAATTGAAAGATGTGTAGAAGCAGCAAAGATAACACCCGAAGATGAAAATAATTCACTACCTGAAGAGAAATTATTTTTCAAAAATTCTGATGAATTGGATATATTTGACAAAACACATTTAGAAAATAATCAAAAAATTGAGTTTCTAAAAGAGGCAGAGGAAGTGGCTTTTAAAAACAAAGAAATCGTCAATACTAATGGATCATCATTCAGTGAGAGCAAAACAGAGATAGTATTAGCCAACAGTAAAGGTTTTAAAAATGGATATAAATCGTCAAATTTTGTTGCTTATTGTGAAGTTGTTTCAAAAAATAATGGGAGTATGGAAAGAGATTATGAGTACACTTCAAAACGTCATTTTGAGGATTTAATGAAACCCTCGGAATTAGGTTCAAACGCAGCAAAGTTTGCTATTAGAAAACTTAAACCTCGAAAAATAAACAGCGGCAAGTTTGATGTAATTTTTGATAAAAGAATTTCTAAAAATTTTTTAAATTATTTTAGTAGTGCAATTACAGGCTCATCAATTTATAGAGGCACTTCCTTTCTTAGAGAAAAATTAAATAAAAAAATATTTTTAGAAGATATAAATATAGTTGATAGAGCAGATATTAAAAGAGGAAACGGATCAAAATATTTTGATAATGAAGGTGTTAAAATCGAAAATCTTTCCTTAGTTAACAATGGTGTGTTAAATGATTATCTAATAGATACATATTATGGAAAAAAACTAAAAATTACTTCTAATGGTAGAAGCGGAGGTACAACGAATCTTTATTTTGAGAACGGCAAACAAGACCTTAAGGACTTAATGAAATCAAATAAAAAAATTTTTTACGTAACAGAAACAATTGGACATGGCACAAATATTGTAACAGGTGATTATTCAGTGGGAGCAGGAGGCATGATGATAGAAAACGGCGAATTTACTTATCCAATAAGTGAGGTAACAATTGCAGGAAATTTAACAGAAATGTTTTCGAAAATGGTATTAGCAAATGATTTGCAATTTAATTATTCAACTAATTCCCCCTCAATATTAATTGATAATATGACTGTCGCTGGAAAATAATAATACCTTATTCAATTTTTTTTAAAATATATTGCCATTTTCCAAGTCTCTTGTACTCAACTTTTACAATAATATTATTTTTACTATCATACCAAATATCAAAATCTAATCTTTTATCTGCTTCTAAGCTATCATCTGTCGATTTTATTTTGAAACGATCAACTACAAATGTAATTCCATTAATTTCTATTTTTTCTTTTGAGATAAAATTGACCTCTTGTTTTTTTATACTTCCAGAAAGAGGACTAATTTGACTATTGCTTGTTAAAATTTTATGGTTCCACCAATTTCCTATAATATTTTCTTTATCCGCATTTCCTTTATAAGAAGAACCATTAATTATAAAAATATCCTTAGATTTATCATAAAATAAATTAACAAATTTTTTCTTATCGTTTTGCATGGTTTCAGAATTAAACTCAATCAATTGATCATTTTCATATTTCTCTTTACTTAAGCTTTTTATAGAGAATACTTTTACTCCAGCAATTTTAACTTCAAACTGCGTTTCATTAATAACCTCAAATATATTCTCATAATTATTCAAAAAATAATTACTGTACCCAATAATCTCACCATTTCTATAAACATCCATTTCTATTTTTTTAAAGTTTTTATAGTGACCTATGTGTGAACTCAAATCTGAAAAAGCAAAAATTGTAAATAACAATCCTAATACAACTGAATAAAATTTAATTCTCATTCTTAAATTTTATATTAATTATTTATTTTAAGATATATAAGAAATTTAAATATTATGTTTTTATCTATAAAAAAAATACCCAGAACTAATTGGAGTTCAAAAAATCCATTTAATTTTAAACCAAAATTTTCAACTTTTTTCTTTTTGTGTTTTGGCTTAACACTTTTTGGATTGGGAGAGGGTTTACTTATAGTCTCTTTAAGTGGTGCATCACCTTGGAGTGTTCTTGCCCAAGGTATTTCACTTAATGTTAATTACTCTATTGGCGCTATAACATTCATAATAAGCGTTGTAGTTTTAATTATATGGATACCACTTAAACAAAAACCAGGCATGGGCACTATACTAAATGCGCTAATTATTGCAGGTATGATTGATTTGTGCATTAACTTTGTGCCGTCGCCGGAAAATTTTATTTCACAGATAATTTTAGCAGTAGTTGCTGTTCTAACAGTTGGCTTAGGTGGAGGCATATACTTAATCGCAAATCTTGGACCGGGTGCTAGAGACGGTCTTATGATTGGATTACAAAAAGCTACAAATTTACCAATAGCTATAGTAAGAGCATTTATTGAAATAAGTGTAGTTTCTGTTGGATGGTATTTAGGTGGTACAGTTGGTTTTGGAACTCTGTTATTTGCATTTGGAATTGGTCCAGCTGTTGCATGCGGACTATATTTAGTGGATAAAATCTTTAATAATTAAGCTTTAGCTTCCTCGGAATTTTTAAGCATTCTTTTCCTAACGTTAGGGTCTAAGTGTTTTTTTCTTAATCTTAAATTTTTAGGTGTAACTTCTAAATTTTCATCATCATTTATATAAGACATCATTTGTTCTAAGGACATTTTTCTAGGCGGCGTAAGCATTACAGCTGTATCACTGCCAGATGCTCTAACATTTGTGAGTTTCTTACCTTTTAATACATTTATTTCCAAATCATTATCTCTTGAATGTTCACCAACAATCATTCCTGAATATACTTTAGTTTGTGGTTCAATAAACATTTCACCTCTCTCTTGAAGGTTAAATAAAGCAAATGCCACTGCTGATCCTGTTTCCATAGATACTAAAGCACCATTTCTTCTACCAATTAAATCTCCTTTATAAGGAGCATATTCTAAGAAAACTTTATTTAAAACTCCCGTGCCTCTTGTAATTGTTAAAAATCTTGACTGAAATCCTATTAGGCCCCTAGACGGCGCATGAAATATTAATCTTTTTTTACCAGCACCAACGTCTTTCATATCCTTCATTTCAGCTTTTCGTTGATTCATGCTGTCTATTACTTTACTAGAAAATTCTTCATCAACATCAATAGTAACTTCCTCTATAGGTTCTAGTTTAATTCCCTTGCTATCATTTTTAAATAATACTTTTGGTCTTGAAACTGTCAATTCAAAACCCTCTCTTCTCATAGTTTCAATAAGAACACCAATTTGTAGCTCACCTCTTCCACTAATTACAAAAGAATCTTTATTTGAGTTTTCTTCAAAGTTTATTGCTACATTTGTTTCAGCTTCAGCAATTAATCTTTCTCTTATTACTGTTGAGGTAACCTTATCACCTTCTGTACCTCCAAAAGGAGAATCATTTACAGTAATGGTAACCGACATTGTGGGAGGATCTATTGGTGTTGAGGATAAAGGAAGATTTACTTCAATATCACAAATTGTATCTGCTACAGAGGTGTCTTTAAGTCCTGCAAGACAAACTAAATCACCAGCTGATATATTTTCTTTGACAACTTTTTTTGTACCCTCAAATCCTAATAACTTTGTTAATCTTCCATTTTCGATTATTTTACCTTCTAAATTTATAGCTTTTACATTAGAATTAACTTTGACTGTTCCTTGCTCTACTCGTCCAATTAAACATCTTCCTAAATATGGGTCTTTGTCTAATAATGTTACTATCATTGCAAATGGTTTCTCAGAAATAACTTTTGGAGGTTCTACATATTCAATAATTAAATCCATTAATTGTGAAAGATTTTTCTTCGATTCAGATAATTCTTTTACACACCATCCATCTCTTCCAGATGCATATAATATTGGAAAGTCTAATTGATCTTCATTTGCATCTAATGCTACAAAAAGATCGAATACTTCATCTATAACTTGTTCAGCTCTTGAATCAGGCTTATCAACTTTGTTAATGACTACAATTGGCCTGAGTCCTTGTTTAAGAGCTTTTCCTAAAACAAATTTTGTTTGAGGCATAGGCCCTTCTGCTGCATCTATTAATAAAATAACACCATCTGCTAAACATAAAATTCTCTCAACTTCACCACCAAAGTCTGCATGACCTGGTGTATCTATAATATTTATTTTTGTATTCTTCCAAAAAATAGATGCTGGTTTTGCTAAAATTGTAATTCCTCTTTCTTTTTCAAGATCACCGCTATCCATCAATCTTTCATTAACTTCCTGGTTTTCTCTAAACAATCCGCTTTGTCTCATAATAGAGTCTATTAACGTTGTTTTTCCATGATCTACGTGAGCAATTATAGCAATGTTTCTTATTGAGTTCGTCATTTCGGCGTTGTTATATATAAAATTTTGTTATTGGGAACATATATTTTAAAAAAAAACCCCCAACTTGTGGGGGTTTTTTCAATATTTTATTTCTTATTAATTTTGGGATTACATCATGCCACCCATGCCACCCATGCCACCCATTCCTCCAGGAGGCATTCCTCCGGCTGGACCTGCATCCTTTGGCTCTGGTTTATCTGCAACCATTGCTTCTGTAGTGACTAATAATCCTGCAATTGAAGCAGCATCTTGTAAAGCTGTTCTAACAACTTTCACAGGATCAATGATGCCTTCTTTGAACATATCAACATACTGCTCAGTTTGTGCATCATAACCTTGAGATGGTTTATTTCCTTCTGTTAGTTTTCCAACAACGACTGATCCATCAACCCCAGCATTAGTTGCAATTTGTCTTATAGGTGCTTCTAAAGCACTTTTCACAATTTCAACACCAGCTTTTTGGTCGTCTCCTTTAACTTTTACTTTATCAAGCTCATGTGATGCATAAAGAAGTGCGCATCCACCACCAACAACTATTCCTTCTTCAACAGCTGCTCTAGTCGCATTAAGTGCGTCTTCCACTCTATCTTTTCTTTCTTTAACTTCAACCTCAGTAGCTCCGCCAACTTTTATTACAGCAACACCACCAGCAAGTTTTGCTAATCTCTCTTGAAGTTTTTCTCTATCGTAATCAGATGTTGTTTCATCAATTTGTTGTTTGATTTGAGTACATCTAGCTTCAATGTCACCTTTTTTTCCTGAGCCACTTACTATTGTACTATTCTCTTTATCTACCTTGACTCTTTTAGCAGAACCCAAATCTGTTAACTTAACATTTTCAAGTTTTATTCCTAAATCTTCAGATATGACTGTTCCTCCAGTTAAAATAGCAATATCTTCTAGCATTGCTTTTCTTCTGTCGCCAAAACCTGGAGCCTTAACTGCAACAACTTTTAAACCACCTCTTAATTTGTTTACTACTAGAGTAGCCAAAGCTTCACCTTCAACATCTTCAGAAATAATCATTAATGGTCTTCCAGATTGAACAACAGCTTCTAAAAGGGGCACCATAGGTTGCAAATTGGTTAATTTTTTTTCATGTAAGAGAATTAATGGGTTCTCTATTTCAGTTGTCATTTTCTCAGCATTAGTAATAAAATACGGTGATAGGTATCCTCTATCAAATTGCATACCCTCAACAACATCAAGTTCAGTTTCAATACCTTTTGCCTCTTCAACAGTTATGACACCTTCGTTTCCAACTTTTTGCATAGCTTTTGCTATCATGTTTCCAATTTCTTTATCGCCATTTGCTGATATTGTTCCAACTTGAGCAATTTCATCACTGTCTTTAACTTTTTTAGCTGATGAAATTAATTTTTCTTTTACAGTTTCAACAGCAGCTTCAATTCCTCTTTTCACGTCCATTGGATTCATGCCCGCTGTAACATACTTACAACCTTCTTTAACAATCGCTTGAGCTAAGATTGTTGCAGTGGTTGTACCATCTCCAGCCTCATCATTTGTTTTGCTAGCAACTTCTTTAACCATTTGAGCTCCCATATTTTCAAATTTATCATCAAGCTCAATTTCTTTTGCTACTGAGACACCGTCTTTAGTTGTTCTTGGTGCACCATAAGATTTGTCAATAACAACATTTCTTCCCTTAGGACCTAGAGTTACTTTTACAGTGTTAGCAAGAATATCAACACCTTTAAGCATTGCTGTTCTAGCTTCGGTGTCAAATTTTACTATTTTAGCCATATTATTCTCCTTACTTTAGATTATTTTCCAGTTGAAATACCCATAATGTCAGACTCTTTCATTATGCTATATTCTTTACCATCAATTTTGATTTCAGTTCCTGACCATTTGCCAAAAAGAACTTTATCTCCAACTTTAACATCCATTGGAATTATTTTACCATCTTCTGTTTTTGCACCACCACCAACAGCAACAACTTTGCCTTCTTGTGGTTTTTCCTGAGCAGAGTCTGGAATTATTATACCGCCAGAAGTTTTTTCAAGATTATTTAAAACTTCTATTAAAACTCTATCATGTAAAGGTTTAAACTTCATAAATTCTCCTATAAATATGTGAGGACATATAGATATACTCCGGGCTATTTTCAAGAAGGTTATTGCTTTAAAAAATCAAAGAATATATAGCTTTTTTAGGTAATTTTTAAAATGATAGTTAATTTAAGCGAAAAAGGTCTCAAAGAAATAGCTAATAGCTTCGACCTCTTTTATATTGATATTTGGGGTGTTCTTCATAATGGGATTAAATTACATGACGATGCAGTAAATGTTCTTTCTGAATTGGATAATTTGAAAAAAGAGTATGTGCTACTCACGAATGCTCCTAGGCCAAACAGTGATGTTATAAAATTTTTAAAAAAACTAGGCTTAGATGACAAAAAGAGCTCAAAAGTTTATACATCAGGACAGGGCTCACTTAACTATTTGAATAATGAAAAAAAAGGAAACAAATTTTTTCATCTAGGTCCGGAAAGAGACTTTGGTTTATTTAGTGATTTTAAATCTTTAAAACAAAACAAGGTTGAGAATGCAGATTATATTATTTGCACAGGATTGTTTGATGAAGAAGAAAATCTGGAATTTTACAAGAATTTTTTGTCAAAATTTACTAAAAAAGAATTGGTTTGCACTAATCCAGATCTAATTGTCAATAGAGGCGATGTTATAGAATATTGTGCAGGCTCAATTGCAAAAGTTTTTGAAGAAATAGGAGGTGAGGTAAAGTACTTTGGAAAGCCATATCCTTTGGTTTACGAAAAATCAATTAATAATAAGAGTAAGTCTGTTTTATGTATTGGCGACAATCTGAGTACAGATATTAGAGGAGCAAATAATCAGAATTTTCATTCTTTATTTATACTCAATGGAATCCACAAAAATGAGAAGCGGAATGAATTAAATAAACTTTTTGAAAAATATCAAGTTGATGTAAATTATATTCAAGAAAAATTAACGTGGTAAAAATGAAAATATTTAGTGAATTTAATATACCAAAAAAATATTATAATTCTATCATTCTTATAGGAAATTTCGATGGAGTTCATTTAGGACATCAAAAATTATTTAAAAAGGCTAGAGAGTTTAAAAAAAAATACAAATGTAAAATTGGTGTTATTACATTTAATCCAATGCCAAAAATGTTTTTTAACAAAAAACTAAATCATTTTAAATTAATGAATTTATCTCAAAAAGTTGATCAATTTAAAAAACAAAAAGTTGATTTTTTAATAAATCAAAAATTTACAAAAAGTTTCTCAAAAATTAAAGCAGAATCATTTATAACAAATTATCTTAGTAAAAAAATTAAAACTAAAGTTTTGTTTGTAAGCAATAATTTTAGGTTTGGAAATAAACGTGAAGGAGATATAAACTTATTAAGAACTTATGAAAAAATATGCGAATACAAATTAATTATACCGTCACCGTTAAAAAAAAATAAAAAAGTAATATCATCAACTAAAATAAGGGAACTTTTATCAAATGGTGATTTATCCAGAGCTAATAAATACCTTTCAAGAAACTGGGAAATTGAAGGCAAAGTACAAAGAGGACGTAAAGTTGGTGGAAAGATAGGATTTGCAACATGTAATATAGATATTGGAAATTATATTATAGCTAAACCTGGGGTGTATTCGGTAAAAGTAAAATTAGATAACACAAAAAAAAAAATAAAGGGGATAGCAAATTTGGGTTTTAGACCTACTTTCAACCAAAATAAAATATTGTTAGAAGTAAATTTATTTAATTTTAATAAAAATATATACAACAAAAAATTAGTAGTTGGATTTATTAAGTTTATTAGAAGAGAAAAAAAGTTTAAAAGTATTAAACAGCTGACAAATCAAATTAAAAAAGATATCAAAGTTGCAAAAAGTAGTTTTAAATATTCATGAGTAAAGAAAACCTAAATCTTCCAAAAACTTCATTTTCAATGAAAGCTAATTTACCACAGAAAGAGCCTGGTATGATCGATTTTTGGGATAAAATCAATCTATATAAAAATTTAAGAAACGGAAGCAAAGGCAAAGAAAAATTTATTCTACACGATGGTCCTCCATATGCGAATGGTAATATTCATATGGGAACTGCTTTAAATAAAATATTAAAGGACATAATTACGAAATTTCACCAAATGAATAATAAAGACTCTGTTTATGTTCCAGGTTGGGACTGCCATGGTTTGCCAATAGAATGGAAAATAGAGGAACAGTATAAAAAAAATAAAAAAAATAAAAACGAAGTACCAATTGTTGAATTTAGAAAAGAATGTAGAGATTTTGCAAATAAGTGGATAAAGGTTCATAAAGATCAGTTTAAAAGACTGGGAGTAATTGGAGATTGGGAAAACTATTATTCTACTATGAGTTTTGACGCCGAGGCTCAAATTGTGCGAGAGCTAGGAAAATTTCTAAAAGAGGGAAGTCTTTATAAAGGTTATAAACCTGTTTTATGGTCTACTGTTGAAAAAACTGCACTATCAGACGCTGAAGTTGAATATATGGATCATACCTCTGACACAATATATGTATCTTTTTTAATAAATAAAACAGATGTAAAAGATTTAGAGGATTGTCAAATCGTAATTTGGACAACCACACCTTGGACAATTCCAGCAAATAAAGCTTTGGCCTACAATGAAAACTTAAAATATTTAATAATAAAAATTGAAGATGATAATCAGTTTAATCAAAGTAAAGTTATTGTAGCAAAAGAACTTTTAGAGTCCTTTATAAAAGAATGCGATATTCAAAAATATAAAGTAATAAAGGAATTGCCTGGCAATACTTTTAAAGGAGTTATTTGCAAGCATCCTTTTTTTGAAATCGGTTATGATTATGATGTACCAATGTTAGAAGCAAGATTTGTTACTACTGAACAAGGTACAGGTTTTGTTCATTGTGCACCAAGTCACGGTCCTGATGATTTCAATTTATGCATAAATAATGGAATTAAAGCATTAGAAACTGTTGATGACGATGGCAAATATACAAAACACATCAAAAATTTTGAGGGAACTCACATATTTAAAGCAAATCCATTAGTAATTGAGAAACTTAAAGAAACAAACACATTGCTAGCAAATGGAAAATTAAAACATTCGTATCCACACTCATGGAGGTCAAAAGCTCCATTAGTACATAGGGCAACTCAACAATGGTTTATATCAATGGAAAGTCATGGCTTAAGAAAATTAGCACTCAAAGCTCTTGATGATACAAAGTTCTATCCAAGTAAGGGCAAAGAAAGAATTAAATCTATGATCGAAACTAGACCTGATTGGTGTGTTTCTAGACAAAGAGTTTGGGGTGTTCCACTTCCAATATTTGTTTCAAAAAAAGATAACAAAGTTTTAATTGATGATGAAGTTTTCGAAAACATTGCTAAAATTTATGAAAAGGAGGGATCAGATTGTTGGTTTTCAGACAATTATCAGAGATTCTTAGGAAAAAAATATAAGGCAGAAGACTATTTTCAATCCAAAGATATTGTTGAGGTTTGGTTCGATAGTGGATCAACACACTCTTTTGTTTTAGAGAAAAGAGATGATCTAAAATGGCCAGCTTCAATGTATTTAGAGGGATCAGATCAACATAGAGGATGGTTTCATTCATCTTTATTAGAGTCTTGTGGAACTAGAGGAAAAGCACCTTTTGAGTCAATTTTATCACATGGATTTGTAGTAGATGGAAAAGGTCTTAAAATGTCAAAATCTCTGGGTAATGTCATTGCACCAGAGCAAATTTTAAAAAAATATGGAGCAGATATTTTAAGAGTTTGGGTTGCAGCCTCAAATTACGCGGAGGATCTTAGAATTGATTATTCAATATTAGAGCAACACGCTGAGGCATATAGAAAAATAAGAAATACTTTTAGGTATATATTAGGAAATCTTAATGATAAATTTTCAGAGCAAAATTTCAAAAAAATCGATATAAAAAATCTACCAGAATTAGAACAATATATTCTTCATAAAATTTTTATTTTAAATGAAAATTTTCATAAAAATTTTGATAATTATACATTTCATAATTTATATAAAGAATTGCTAAATTTCTGCACAGTAGAGCTATCAGCATTCTATTTTGATATAAGAAAAGACACTCTTTATTGTGAAAACATCAATTCGGAGAAAAGAAAGAACTGTATTACAATACTAAATATACTTCTGGAGTGTTTGTTAAAATGGTTTGCGCCAATACTTTCATTTACAACAGAGGAAATTTTTTCATTAGTGAGTAAAAATAACAAAGATAGTATTCATCTTAAAAAATTTGTTGAAATTCCACAGAATTGGAAAAATGAAAATTTAAACCAAAAATGGGAAAAATTAAAAAAAATTAGAGATGTTGCAAATATAAGTATTGAAAATAAAAGAACTGAAAAACTAATAGGGTCTAGCTTAGAGTCAAATATTAAAATTAAACTTAACAAAAATTTACATAATATTGCTAAAGATTTTGATTTTGCTGAACTTTGTATCACATCAGCGGCGGAGGTTTCTCTTGATAACAATATCGATCAGGAAATAAATGTAGAGACATATAAAGCAGAAGGAACTAAATGCAATGTTTGTTGGAAAATAAAAAAAGGAAAATGTGAAAGACATGGCTGATATTTAAATTAATTTTATGTTTAAAAAACAAGTTATATATAATCTTTCTATAATTTTTTTTATTTTTTTTCTAGATAGAATTTCCAAAATTTATATTTTAAATTTTTTTGAAATGAAAAATATAGCAGAAGTATCTCTAAACTCATTTATAAATATAATTTTAGTATGGAATACCGGAATAGGATTTGGGCTTTTTCAACTAGATCAAACTTTTGCATATAATTCTATAACATTTATTATTTTAATCATTAATTTGATTATTGTTTATTTGTTATTTATTGAAAAAAGGATTAATAAATTTTTTTTATCAATGATTCTGGGAGGGTCTTTAGGAAATTTTTATGATAGAATCGTTTATTCAGCAGTGCCTGATTTTATTGACTTAAATTATAATGGTTATCACTGGTTTGTTTTTAATGTTGCTGATATATTTATTACAATTGGAGTTTTGTCATTAATAATTTTTGAAGTATTTAAAAGAAATGAAAAATAAATTTAAAGCAATTCTAATAATAATTTTGTTTATTCCTGCGTGCTCAGGATTTGGTGAAAAAAGATCAGATAAATCAGATGAATTTCTAATAGAAAAAAAAAATCCCCTTGTGATGCCCCCTGATATAAATGATTTACCAGAACCCAACCAAGAAAAAATTGGAAGTAACAATAATAATTTTGAAAATAAATTGAAATCAAAAAAAATTAACTCACAAAGTTTAAAGACAAATTCATCCAACACCCTCCAAGAGTCTATAATAAAAAAAATTGAACAATAATGGTTTCAAAAATAGTTTTTAGAAATTTTGAGGAAAAAATTAAAAAAAATAAAAAAATAAAATTAATTAATTATTTAAAAAAAATAGATAGCCAAAACTGGCCAGAATTTTTAAATAGTTTCAAAAAAGAGTATGTATATGGATATGACAAAAATTTTACTAACAAATTTAAAAATATTCAAAATATAAATATCATAGGTATGGGAGGCTCATCACTGGGTGCAAAAGCTATATATAATTTCCTAAAAAAAAAAATTAAAAAAAAATTCATATTTAATGAAAATTTAAATATTAAAAATAATATTGAAAAAAAAAGATTAAACATAATCATTTCTAAATCAGGAAATACACTTGAAACGATTTCAAATTTTAACACCGTCTACCATAGAAATAATAAAAATATATTTATTACAGAAAAAACAAATAGCTATTTAAATAAATTAGCAAAAAAGCTAAAATGCGACGTTGTAGAGCATAAAAATTTTATTGGTGGAAGATTCTCTGTTTTATCAGAAGTTGGTATGTTGCCCGCACAGCTTATGGGTCTTAAGGAGAGAAAATTTAAACAGTATAATAATTTAATAACAAAAAAAAAATTTTTGGATTCGCTAACTCATAATGTTCTAAGTACTTATGAGTTAATAAAAAAAAAAAAATTTAATTCAGTTATTCTTAATTATGACCATAATTCCCTGGATTTTTTCGAATGGTATAAACAGCTTATCTCTGAAAGTTTAGGTAAACAGTCGAAAGGTATACTTCCAATAATATCAAACATGCCAAAAGACAATCATAGTATTCTTCAATTATACTTGGATGGATTTAAATCTAACTTTTATACATTTTTTATGGTGAAAGAAAAAAATAGTACAAAACTAAGTTCTAAATTATTATTTGACTCTTATAAATTTTTAAAAAAAAAAAGTACATTTGAAATTTTAAATGCTCAAAGAATTGCCACTGAAAAAATTTTTAAATTAAAAAAAATACCATTCAGATCTTTTTTTATTAATAAAAGAAGCGAAGAAACATTAGGGGAATTATTTTGCTTTTTCACTCTTGAGGTAATACTTTTATCACATTTATTAAAAGTTAACCCATTAAACCAA
>CACOZH010000023.1 GCA_902631595.1 uncultured Pelagibacteraceae bacterium
CTTTTGATCTGTCATCAGTAAGTCTATTTATTGCCTTAGTTTCGCTACTCATGCCCGTATAATGAAAAATTAAATATTTAATGTTTTTTTTATTTCTTCTGTAGGTTGTAAAATTTGGAGAATAATTAATTAAGGTTTTTATGGGTGTTTTTGTCATAAAGTATATAAAATATAGATTTACATTTATAAAAGATACAATAAAAATTAATTATATGCATAGATTATTAAAAATTCTCATACTCTCACTTTTTATCACAACTTCCTCTTTTGCTGATAGTGATGGAACAAATGAATTATCGAAAAATAATAATGGGGAAGTTAATGATTGTTTTGAAACTATAAATAGAGGTATATTTGCTTTTAATGAAGGTATAAGGAAGGTGGTTTTTGAACCACTCGCTAAAGGTTATTTGTATTTACCCTCACCAGTCAGGACAGGCGCAGGAAATGTTTTAAATAATATTACAAACGTGCTAACAATTCCTAATAATGTGCTTCAGGGTGATTTTGAATTAGCTGCCAAAAATACTGCAAGATTTGCTGTAAATACAACAATTGGTATACTTGGAATTTTTGATCCAGCTTCAGCAATAGGTTTAAATGATTACGATAAAGAAGATTATGGACAAACTTTAGGTAGATGGGGTGTCGGCGAAGGCTGTTATGTTGTTCTCCCAGTTTTAGGTCCATCGACAGCAAGAGATGCTATTGCAAGCCTTGCAAATTTTTCAGGTGGTGATGCTTGGTACAATATAACTGTACGAAATGATACACATCATGTCTCTGATTTTGATTATTATTTTTCAAGAGGAGCAACCGGAGTTGACTTCTTGGCTAAAAATTTGGGCGCTTTAGATAATCTTGAGAAAAATTCAATTGATTTTTATGCTTCAGTCAAAAGTTTATATCTACAAGAGAGAAGAAAGCAAATTGCTAATGCAAATGAAATAACAGAAACATTCAATGATAGTGATTGGGAAGAAATCGAAACTCAATAATAAAAAAAATGAAAATTTTAAAAAAGATTTTTTTTGTTATTTTAATTTCTAGCTATATAAGTCCATCTAATGCTAAAAATCCTATTGATTTCATCTCAGGAATAACCGACACAGCCTCAAATATATTAAAAGAGAGTATTTCTATACAAGAAAAAGCTGATAAACTTATTATTCTTGCTGAAAAAACTGTAGATATAGATGGTATTGGATTGTATTCATTAGGTAAACACAGAAAATCAATAAGTGATCAAAAACTTGAGAGTTATAAGGTAATTTTTAGAAATTATTTTTTAAAAAGTTTTTCAAGTAGATTGTCTCAATATTCTGATCCAAAAATTAATGTAATTTCCCAAAATGTTGTAAGTGAAAAATACACAATAGTGTCATCTGTATTAGTTGAAACTGAAGACAGACCAGAGATTAAAATCGATTGGAGAGTATATACAAAAAACCCCGATAAGCCTCTTATAAGAGATTTAATTATAGAGGGATTAAGCTTGGCAAGAACACAAAAAGAGGAATTTAACTCTGTAATACAAGGAGCTGATGGCAATGTTGATGCGCTATTAACTAACTTGGAAAATTTTAATAACAAATAATTTAATTGAAAAAGTGTTTATGGTGGGCCCGCCAGGACTCGAACCTGGGACCAATACATTATGAGTGTACTGCTCTAACCAACTGAGCTACAGGCCCTAAATTATTCATTTAATTACATCATTTTTATTTAGTTATCAATTGAAGATAAATATTAATTGGTGGGCCGTGTTGGTTACGCTCCAACTACCCCTGCAATGTCAATGCAGTACTCTACTATTGAGCTAACGGCCCTATGTTCTAACTCTCCAAGAAACTTTTTAATTGTTTTGATCTGCTAGGATGTTTTAATTTTCTAAGTGCCTTTGCCTCTATTTGTCTAATTCTTTCTCTAGTTACAGAAAATTGAAGTCCAACTTCTTCGAGGGTATGGTCTGTATTCATACCAACACCAAATCGCATTCTTAGCACTCTCTCTTCTCTTGGGGTAAGTGTTGACAAAATTTTTGTTGTTGCTTCACTTAGATTTGACTTAATCGCTTGATCCATTGGATCTAATGCTTTTGTGTCTTCTATAAAATCTCCAAGACTACTATCCTCTTCATCGCCAACTGGTTTTTCAAGAGAGACTGGTTCTTTTGATATTTTCAAAACCTTCCTTACTTTTTCTAGCGGCATTCTTAATTTTTTTGCTAATTCTTCTGGTGTTGCCTCTCTGCCATATTCACTTAGTATCAATCTTTGTGTTCTGACAATTTTATTAATTGTTTCAATCATGTGAACTGGAATTCTTATTGTTCTTGCTTGATCTGCGATTGATCTTGTTATTGCTTGTCTAATCCACCATGTTGCATAAGTTGAAAATTTATAACCTCTTCTGTACTCAAATTTGTCTACTGCTTTCATAAGACCTATATTTCCTTCTTGAATTAGGTCTAAAAATTGCAAACCTCTGTTGGTATATTTTTTTGCTATTGAAATTACTAATCTTAAATTAGCCTCTACCATTTCTTTTTTTGCAATCCTTGACTCTTTTTCTCCTTTTTGAACTCTACTTACTAATCTTTTAAAATCTGTTACAGAAAAGTTTAACTTATTACTAATTTCTACTAATCTTTCTCTAATATTTTTGAATTCATCTTTATTTTTTTGAAAGAATTTGCTCCATACTGGATTGGTATCTAAAAATTTTTTTAAATTTGGATTTATTTCATTACCAATATAAAATTTTATAAATTCCTCTCTATTAATATTGTTTTCCAAGGCTAATCTTAAAAGATTACCCTCTAATGAAATGATTTTCCTGTTATGTTCATAATGTCTTTGAACTAATTCTTCTAGAACTGAAGGTGATAATTGTAAAGTTTTGATATTCTCTAAAATATTATTGCATATTTTATTATAATTTGTTTGTTTAGATTTAGAAAATTCCTTGATATTTAGGATACAATTTAATTTTTCAATTTGATACTTTTCTAATTTTGAATATTCCTTGGACAGATTATTTACCGTTTTAAGTATTTTTGGCTTGATCTCCTCTTCCATAGCGGCAAGTGTCGGGTTAAAATCTTCATCTTCATTATTATTAGCTGCGTTGTTTTCTGGAAGTTCGTCATCTTTTGTTGCATCATTTTTTTTTGAATTAGATTGAGAGTCTTCATCCTCCATATAATTTGTATCAATATCAATAATTTCTCTGACAAGAATTTCGTTTTTAATTAATTTATCGTTCCATTCTTTAAATTGATTACCTGTTATCGGGCTTTGTGATAATGCTTCAAGCATAACATTTTTACCTGCTTCAATTCTTTTTGCTATTGCAATTTCTCCCTCTCTAGATAAGAGCTCAACACCTCCCATTTCTCTAAGGTACATTCTAATTGGATCATCGCTTTTTTCAGAAACTTTTCCGTCCTCTTTAGTTGGCCTATCTTTTTTCTTTAAAGCTTTAAAATCTGATTTTTGCTCTACTAGAAATATTTTTTCATTTAGAATATGAATGAATGCTTGCGATAAATTTTCTTCAGAGAGGTTTCTTTTTCCCAAAGATTTAAATAATTCCTCATGAGTGATAAATCCTCTATGGATACCTCTACCCATTAATCTTGCAAATGATTTTGTTATGATTTTTTCCACAGTTTAACCTAGTGATATATATTGATTAATTTTGAAAAATCCATGGGTAATTTATTGCTAATTAATTCAAATTTTGCATTTTTTTAAGCTCTTTTAACTGATTAAAAGTATCTTCACTTAAATCTTTTGAAAATTTTTCCTCTAAATCTTGTATCCTGAGTTCAAGCTCATAATTCTTTAAGTCTCTTGTAATTTCTCCCATAATGCTAATTATTTTTTCATTATCATTGAGATTTTTATCTCCAATATTTTTAATTGGAGCAAACCTTAAAACTCTGTCAATTAAATTTGTATCAATATCAAAATTGCTTAAGTTAAATTTTTTAAAATTATTGCTTTGAGTAACTAAAGCATCAAAAAGGGTTTTATTTTCATTTGTGAATAATTTTACATTTTCAATTAAATAAAAATTATTTTCAATAAATTCAGGTTTTTTAATTAGAATATATAAAAAGGAAAATTCTTTAAGCTCTATAGAAGTTAATGACTTCGTCTCGTTGAAATATTTTTTTGTACTTTTTAAAGTTTTGGTCTTTTTATTTTTAAAAGAAAGAGTTCTGTTACTAACATTAGGTGAAAGTTTTAAAATCTCCTCTAAGTAATAATCTAGTACATATTTTTTAATAAATTCATCTTTTATCATACCGGCTATTGATTTTAATTTTTTTTCAAAAACTGCTTTTGACGATGGATTGTCATCAATATATTTATAGTAATGATTATAAATAAATTTGTGAATCTCAATTGTGTTTAAATTAGAATATTCCAAGAATTTGTTTTTTCCAAACTCATTCACAAAACTATCAGGATCATAATTGTCTGGCAAAAAAAGAAAAAATATTTTTTTTTCAGGCTTTAGTTCAATAATTGAATTTTCTGCAGCTCTCAAAGCAGCTTTGTAACCACTTTCGTCTCCATCAAAACATATAATAATGTTATTAAAAAATTGATCTAAAATTGAAATTTGCCTTGCTGTTAGTGCTGTTCCTAGATTTGCAACAACATTTTGAATATCATTCTTGTATAGGCCAATTACATCCATGTATCCCTCAACTAAAAAAATATAATCAAGTTTATTTGAGAGTTTTCTTGATTTATCTAAGTTATATAAGTTGGAACCTTTTTTAAAAAATTTAGTTTCTGGTGAGTTTATATATTTTGCAATAAATTTATTCTCTTTAATTGATCTTCCTCCAATTGCAATTATTTCACCAGAAATATTATTTATTGGAAAAATTATTCTTTCTCGAAATCGATTTATATGTTTTTGTTTTTTCTCATCAAAATAAAAAATTCCAGAATTATTTAAATCTTGTTTTTCAAATTTTTTTAATAGGTGATCATAAATATTAATTTCATCAGTGACATACCCTAATTTAAAATTTTGGACATCTTGAAGTTTAAGTCCACGTTTTTTAATATAACTTTTAGCGTCGCTTGCTTTTATATTTTTTAATAATTCATTATGAAAGTATTCTACAAAATTTTGATATATTTCTTTATATGTGATCCATTCCTTTTCTCGTTCTTCATCCTGTTTCGAAAAGGTATATGCTCTCATTCCAGCTAAGTTTGCTAAAAATTTAACCGCCTCTCCAAATTTAAGGTTTTGGGTTTTCATTATGAAATCGAAAATATTTCCATGCTCGCCTGTACTAAAACAATGATAAAACTCTTTCTCATCATTGACAGTAAAGGATGGTGTTTTTTCATTTTTAAATGGTGAAAGTCCTACAAATTCTTTACCTCTTTTTTTAAGATTAACTGTTCTTGAAACAACATTTGAAACTTTTAGTCTTGCTTTAATTTCATCAAGATAATCTTTTGGATATTTCATTATCGATTAAGCAATTCTTTTAAAATTGATCCAGCTTTCGAAAAATCTATTGAATCTGAATATTTTTTTTTTAATTCCGCCATTATTCGACCCATATCTTTTACAGAGGATGCGCCGGTATGATTAATTAATTCAGAACAAATTTTTTTAGTTTCTTCCTCGCTTAGTTGTTTTGGTAAATATTCACCAAGCACTTTTACTTCTCCCTCCTCTATCTCCAATAAATCAATCCTATTATTTTTTTTATAAACCTCTATTGATTCGGATCTTTGCTTGATCATCTTCTTTAATAGTTTGCTAATATCAGCGTCATCAGTTTCTTTTTTTTCAGGACCAGATCTGTTACTAATATCCAAGTCTTTTATGCCTGCTAAAATTAACCTGTAAGTTGATATTTTATTTTTGTCTTTTGATTTTAAAGCATTTTTATAATCTATTTCAATTTTTTCTCTAAGGTTCATAATTTCTTAATCTACTTTATAGACAAATTTCTTCAAAAGAAAAATTTGTTTTTTAAAATAATTGTTATAGATGTGTTGTGCAAATATAGGTTTTATTGTATTAACCTTTAACTCATGAGTTGTAATTGAAAGAAAAATATAAAAATAGAATTGCAATTAAATCAAATTTTTCATCAGCTATTTTAGTTCTAGATAATAAGACTGTATTCAAGGGTATCGGTCTAGGATATCGGGGGGAAGCAACCGGTGAGGTTTGTTTTAATACTTCTTTGACTGGCTATCAAGAAATTATATCAGATCCATCATACGCAGGACAAATTATTAATTTTACTTTTCCTCATATTGGGAATGTAGGAACTAACAATGAAGATATAGAGTCGGACAAAATTTGGACTAGAGGTGTAATATTTAATTCAGAAATTACAAATCCATCAAATTATAGATCTCTTAAACATTTAGATAAGTGGCTTAAAAAGAATAAAATTGTGGGTATTACAGGGCTAGATACTAGAAGTTTGACTAATTTTATAAGAGATAAAGGTGCTCCCAAAGGCACTATTTCATACAATTTATCTGGTAAATTTAATATTAAAAAAATTATTAAAAAAACGAATATTTGGCCTGGTTTAAATGGAATGGATCTTGCCAAGGAAGTGTCAACAAAAAGAAATTATAATTGGAAAGGGTTTAAAACATGGAGCAAACAAGCGGGATATAAAAAAAACAATAAAAAGAAATATAGAATTATTGCAATAGATTATGGAATAAAAAAAAATATTTTAAGATATTTTTCTAATTTCGATTGTGAAGTGGTAGTTGTTCCTTGCAGTGAGAGTTCAGAAAATTTGATTAATTTTAAACCACATGGAATATTTTTGTCAAATGGACCTGGTGATCCTGCTGCAACTGGTAAATATTCAATCCCTGTAGTTAAAAATTTAATTAAATATGGTCTGCCTGTGTTTGGTATTTGTTTAGGCCACCAAATTTTAGCACTAGCATTAAATGCTAAAACAAAAAAAATGAAATTAGGTCACAGAGGAGCAAATCATCCTGTTAAAAATTTAATCTCAAATAAAGTTGAGATAACAAGTCAAAACCATGGGTTTGAAGTTTTAAGAGAAAGTCTGCCTAATAATGTTGAAATCACACATAAATCTCTTTTTGATAATTCTATTGAAGGAATTAAATTAAAAAATAAACCAGTTTTTTCTGTACAATATCATCCAGAGTCAAATCCGGGTCCACAAGATAGTCACTATTTGTTTAACGATTTTATTTACGAAATAAAAAAATATGCCAAAAAGAAAAGATATTAAAAAAATTTTAGTCATTGGGGCGGGTCCAATAATTATTGGTCAAGCTTGTGAATTTGATTATTCAGGAACTCAAGCATGTAAGGCACTTAAAGATGAAGGTTATAAAGTTATATTAATTAATTCAAATCCTGCAACAATTATGACTGATCCAGGAGTTGCAGATAAAACTTATATTGAACCAATATCAATTGAGGTTTTAGAGGAGATTATTAAAATAGAAAAACCAGAGGCAATTCTTCCAACTATGGGTGGACAAACTGCACTGAATTTAGCAATTAAAGCTGAAAAAATTGGACTATTAAAAAAATATAAAATTGAGCTTATTGGGGCAAATTCGAATGCAATAGCAAATGCTGAGGACAGAAAAAAATTTAGAAAAAACATGTCTGATATTGGAATTGATCTTCCTAAATCAGAAATTCTTAATAACTATAAAAAAGCAAAAAAAACGCTAAACAAAATTGGTTTGCCTGCAATAATAAGACCTTCATTTACTCTTGGAGGACTTGGTGGTGGAATAGCAAGAACAAAGAAAGACTTTTTTAAAATTGTAAAAGAAGGTATGCATGAGTCTCCTCAGAGCCAAGTTTTGGTTGAAGAGTGCCTTGATGGATGGAAAGAGTTCGAAATGGAAGTTGTCAGAGATAAAAACGATAATTGTATAATTATTTGTTCAATTGAAAATATTGATCCAATGGGAACTCATACGGGAGATTCGGTGACTATTGCTCCGGCTTTAACTCTTACTGATAAAGAATATCAAGTGATGAGAAATGCATCAATTGCCTGCTTAAGAAAAATTGGTGTAGAAACTGGTGGATCGAATGTTCAGTTTGCCATAAATCCAAAGGATGGAAGAATGGTAATAATTGAGATGAATCCAAGAGTGTCAAGATCTTCGGCTTTAGCTTCAAAAGCAACTGGTTTTCCAATAGCTAAAATTGCAGCAAAGCTAGCTGTTGGATACACTTTAGATGAGCTTAAAAATGAAATAACCAAAGTAACTCCAGCTTCATTTGAACCAACAATCGATTACGTAGTAACAAAAATACCTAGGTTTACTTTTGAAAAGTTTTCAGACACAAAAGCTATTTTAGGTACTTCTATGAGATCTGTGGGTGAAGCAATGGCAATTGGAAGAAATTTTAAAGAGTCTCTTCAAAAAGCGTTGGTTTCTCTTGAGACTGGTCTATTGGGACTAGATAATATTTTCAATTACTCCAAAAATGAAATTTTAAAACAATTAAAAATAAATGTTCCAAATAAATTACTTTTAATAGCAGAAGCATTTAGAAAAAAAATAGCTTTAGATAAAGTATATAAATTATCAAAAGTCGATCCCTGGTTCTTAAACCAAATTAAAGAGCTTGTTAACGAAGAAAATAATATCAGAAAAAAAGGGCTTCCTAAAACTTTTGAGGAATTTAATAGAATTAAATCTATAGGATTTTCTGATAAAAAATTATCTAAAATTACAAAATTAAAAGAGAAAGTTGTAAGATCAAGAAGAATTGCTCTTAAAGTATTACCAGTATTTAAAAAGGTTGATACATGTGCGGCAGAATTTAAATCATTTACTCCTTACATGTATTCAACATATCAAAGAAATTTAACTTTAAAGACAGAATGCGAGTCCAACCCAAGTAGTAAAAAGAAAATTATCATTCTTGGAGGTGGACCAAATAGAATTGGTCAAGGTATAGAATTTGATTATTGTTGTTGTCAGGCTAGTTTTTCTCTTAAAGAGGCAGGTTTTGAAACTATAATGATTAATTGTAATCCTGAAACTGTCTCAACAGATTACGATACAAGCGATAGATTATACTTTGAGCCACTAATAGAGGAATATGTGTACAACATTATTCTTAAAGAGCAGTCAAAAGGTAATCTTTTAGGTGTAATAGCTCAATTTGGAGGGCAAACACCCATTAAACTTGCAAAATTTTTACACAAAAACAACCTACCAATATTGGGAACTCAATATGCATCCGTTGATTTAGCTGAAGACAGAGATCAATTTAGAGATCTGCTTATAAAACTTAACTTAAAACAAGCTGAAAGTGGAATTGCATATAAATTTGATCAGGCAATAAAAATAGCCGAAAATATAGGGCTTCCTGTTGTTGTAAGGCCGTCTTACGTATTAGGTGGAAGGGCTATGGAAATAGTTCACGACAAAAGCCAATTAAAGCAATTTATAACTGAAGCATTTAAAGCATCAGAAGATAACCCAATTTTAATTGATAAATTTATTAATAATGCAATGGAGGTAGATGTTGATGCTATTTCCGATGGTAAAGATGTTTATGTTGCCGGAATTATGCAGCATATAGAAGAGGCAGGGATCCACTCTGGTGACTCTGCTTGCTGTCTACCTCCTGTTTCAATTAAAAAAGGTATTTTAAAAGAATTAAAAATACAAACAAAAAAACTTGCATTGGCTTTAAAAGTTAAAGGATTTTTAAATATTCAATATGCTATAAAAAAAGATGAAGTTTTTGTGATTGAGGTTAATCCAAGAGCGAGCAGAACAGTTCCATTTGTTTCAAAAGCAAATGGTATCCCTTTAGCTAAAATTGCATCTAGAATAATGGCAGGTGAAAAATTATCAAAATATAAGTTAAAATACAAAACAAATAAAAGATTTGCAGTAAAAGAAGCTGTATTTCCGTTCAATAAATTTCCAGATAGCGATGTTCTGCTCGGCCCAGAAATGAAATCAACTGGAGAAGTAATGGGTTTTGATGATGATTTTGGAATGGCAATTGCCAAAAGTCAAATAGCTGCCTCCAATTCATTGCCTAAAAGTGGATTAGCTTTTTTATCCGTAAAAGACTCCCATAAGCAAGAGGTATTAGGAATAGCACAAAGATTAACTAAATTAGGATTTAATTTGTCAGGAACGAAAGGAACTTCAGATATAATCAGATTAAATGGAATGAAGTGTAAAACAATTAATAAAATAAGTTCTGGAAGCCCACATATTGTAGATGTTTTAAATTCAGATAAAATATCATTAGTTATTAACACGGGTGGTGGAAATAAAAAGCACAGAATAAGTGATGCAAGGGCTATAAGGCGCGCTACATTAATTAACAAAGTTCCATATTGTACCAATATGTCTACAGCTTATGCTTTTTTAGAGGCAATTAAATCACTTAAAACAAAAAAATTATCTGTTAAATCACTTCAGGATAAATAATGTCTGTTGTGTTTAAAATTGGAATTACAGAAAAAAATAACAAAGAAATAGAAAATAAAATGAAAATTGAAGTAATTTCTTCAAAAGGAATAATTGGAGATAGGTATTTTCATGAGTATAACGGAGATCGCGAACAAATCACTTTAATAGAAAGTGAAAATATTGATTATTATAACAAAGCCTTCAAAACAAACTTTAATTATTTAGAATTTAGAAGAAATATTATAACAAAAGGCATTAAATTAAATGATTTAGTTGGTAAAAAAATTACTATTGGAGAAATTACACTGAAAGTGAATGATTTATGCAGACCTTGTAAAGATTTGCAGAATAGACTTGGAAAAGACAACATTATAAAAGAGTTTTTAAGAAGGGGCGGTTTAAGATGTGAAATTCTTTCCTCTGGGACAATAAAAGTTGGAGACAAAATTACTGTCGATGTATAATATTTATTTATTATGAAGCAAAAAAACAAAAATGAGAAAGAAATTCAAAGCGTGCCGAGAATGTTTGCTAAGAAATATATTTATTATTATTATGCTTTTTTTTGGATTTTATTAATAACGTTTCTTTTAGTTAAATGAGTAAAAAAATTATTCTTTTTGTGGTAATTATTGTTGCTATAGAATTGTCTGGTCACGGAATAATAGCATCGATACTAAGATTATTAAGCTCAACTAATTAATCAACTCTCCAATCAGTTTTGAAAGTTACATAATTTACTTGAAGACATCTTCTTTCTTTTATAATTTCTTTTTTTTCCATACCATGCCATGTATTAGGTCCACTTGTAAAAAAATAACCATAATTATCTTTGTACGGTATAGTTTTTACTTTTTTTAAATTACTATCATAAAAATCAGTTCCCAAATCTTCACTCTCATTATGTTTATTTACAAATAATAAACACGATAGTAATTTTTCCTCAATATCACAATGTGGCTTAAGCCAAAAACCTTTCCGGTCACAAATAATTTCTACTCTTACATATGAGTTGGATAAATCTTTACCTGTTAACTCAGTAACTCTGTTTGTAGTGTCTTTACTTTGAAGCTCATTAATGAATTTAGTTAATTGGGGAAAAGTACTTGAGTTTTCTTTAGTTACAAAACATCTAAATTTTAACGCTTTTCCACCATCTGCTATTCCTTGTCTAAAAATCCCTTCCCCTCCATCAATTGCTCTAGTTCCATCATAGTTGAGATTATGTTCAGATGGGTTTGCAATTTCTGCATCAATTATTTCGTTTATTTGTCCATCTGTAAGAGGATTGTTTAATTCCCAGTGATCAAATGGATCTACAAATTTTTTAGAATTGTTATTTATAGAATTTAAAAATGACATTAAAATAAATTTTCCTTTATCTGTTTTGCAATTCTATTTGTTTCATCTAATTTTTCATAGCTCCATGTATCAAGCTGATTTTCTAATATTTTGATTATATTCATACTTTCTAATAAATTTCTAAATTTTTGAAATCTTTTATCATTCCTATTTGCAGGAATCATTGCGACATAAACAGGTTTTCCGGTAAGAGCCGCTTCAGATATCATAGAAGTTGAGTCACAAGTAACGATAATATACTTTGCCAGTGCCAAACTTGATAGATAAGCCTGTTTATCAACTGAGTCCACTATCAAACGATTTTTGTTAAAATATTCCTTAGCAAATTGAGTTATTTTCTCTGGAGTGCGGTTTGAAGGTATAACTACTAATTGTAAGTTTTTTTCAATTATTTGTTTATTAATTTTTGTAAAAATTTGAATAATATTTTCGTTCGTATAATTATAATACTTTGTGGGACCTCCAAGAATTAAAGTTACTATATCTTTCTGGGTATCTATTTTATTTTCTAGATAGCTTCTAGCTTTATTAATTTCGTCTAACGTAAGATAATGAATAGCCCCTTTTGAAATCAAAACATTTGGTCCACGTATATTGTCATGATCAGGCGCTACAATATAATCAAAATTATGAAGTGAAACTTTTGGATTTTGGATATGAATATTGACCACTTTTTTACTTGCGATATTTTTTAAAATTATTGAAGGAATTACACTTTTTCTTCCACAAGAAATAATAATATCATAATCTTTTTTAATTTGATTCTTAAAGATAAATTTATTTTTTGGAGTGAGAGACGGAGGAAACAAATTCCAGGGATTATTTAATTCAATTTTCTCGTGAAAATAATCCAAATCAAGTGCTTTTGCTAAACCCTCAACCTGACTTACCATTCCATGTAATCCTTCAGTTAATAATAAACCTTTTAATTTACCCATTAATCACTATATAGACATCGTATGACACAAAATCCAACTAAACATACAAAAGTGTTAATAATTGGATCAGGGCCAGCTGGTTACACAGCGGCAGTATATGCTGCTAGGGCAATGTTAAAGCCAATTTTAGTTCATGGTATACAGCCTGGTGGACAATTAACTACAACTACCGATGTAGAAAATTATCCAGGATTTTCTGAGGTAATCCAAGGACCATGGTTGATGGACCAAATGAGAAGTCAGGCAGAGGCTGTGGGGACAGAAATGATACAAGATCATATAAAGTCAGTTGATTTAAAAAAAAGTCCATATCAAGCGATAGGTGATAGTGGTCAAGCGTATACAGCAGACTCTATTATTATCTCAACAGGCGCTCAAGCTAGATGGCTTCAGCTAGACTCAGAGCAAAGCTTTAGAGGATTTGGCGTATCTGCTTGTGCTACATGTGATGGGTTTTTCTTCAAAGACAAAACAGTTGCTGTAGTTGGGGGTGGAAATGCGGCTGTAGAGGAAGCAATGTTTCTAACTAAATTTGCATCTAAAGTTCAATTAATACATAGAAGAGATTCTTTAAGAGCAGAAAAAATGCTACAGAAGAAATTAATGGATAATAAGAAAATTGAAATTATAT
>CACOZH010000024.1 GCA_902631595.1 uncultured Pelagibacteraceae bacterium
GATTTTCCAGAACCTATGTCTCCAATAATTCCAATTCTTCTCATTGATCTAAAAGTTTGCTTACCTCATCATTTATCTCTGGTTTAATATTGTGCCAAATTTTAAAAGACTCAGCCGCTTGATATATAAACATTTTTTTTCCATTTTCGGTAAAGTTGCTCAAGTTTTTACCATTTTTTAGAAAATTTGTTTCGGCTGGATTATAAATTACATCATAAAAAAACTTATCCTTACCTACTTTCGAAAAATCTAAATTTAGTTTATCGTCTTTTTTTAAACCAACACTAGTTGCATTGATAACAACATCAAATTTGGGTATATCCCCCCATTCATTTATTATTATTTTTTTTTGTATTTCGTCTTCTGCCAACACAGATGTAAAATAATCCTTTAAGTAATCAGCTTTTTTTCTAGTTCTATTTGACAGCACGATAACTGATGCTTTCATTTTAAGAAGAGCAAATATAATAGAAGGCACAACCCCTCCGGCTCCTAAAACAAAAATTTTTTTTTCCTCTAAATTATAACCCGTATCTTTGATCGCATTTTCAAATCCTTTTACATCAGTATTGTGACCAATTATTTTATTATTCTCTAAAGTTATTGTGTTTACTGATTGAGTAGTTTTTGCCTCTGATGTTAATTCATCTAAATAAGATATAATCTCTCTTTTGAAAGGAACTGTAATATTGGCACCGAAGATCTCTTTATCTTTTATTCTTGTGGTTAATTTTTTTAAGTCCTCAGAATTAATTTCTTCTTTTTTATAAGTTCCTTGGATGTTGTTTTTTCTAAGCCAATAGTTATGTAGCTCGGGTGAAAGCGAGTGAGCTATAGGATTTCCGACTACTAAATATTTTTTCATATTTTATCTTTTAAAAAATCTTTGATTTTTTTTATTGGCAATCCCATAATTGTGTTTTCATCTCCTTCAATCTTTGAGAATAAATTCCTGCCCTCACCTTCAATTTGGTATACATTATAAGAATACAGAGCATCATCTGATATTTTGGATAGGTATTCTTGCAATTCATTTATGCTAAAGCTTTTCATGGTTAACTTTGCCTTGTCCGTGTAATTCCAAATCATAGATCCGTTCATTGCAATTGTAACAGAGCTAATAAGATAATGATATTTACCATTTAATTTTTTGAGAATTTCAAGTGCCTCATTTCTATTTTTTGGCTTAGAAATAATACTGTTATCTAAGTCAATCACACTGTCTGCGCCTAATACCAAAAAGTTTTCGTTTGTTGCGCTTACTTTTGTGGCTTTTATTTCTGCTAGGTTTTTACTAATTAATTCGGGTGACGCTCCTTCATTAAGTAAACTGGCTTTGATTGGCTCCTCGTCTGTATTTGAAACAACCACATGACACTTTATGTTATTTTTTTCTAGGATTTCTTTTCTAACTTTACTTTTAGATGCTAAAATTATCTCATTTTTTATTGGCATATATTTCATGAATTTTTATTACTGATGCTGCGGTTTCTTCAACGGATTTTCTTGTTACATCGATAATTGGCCATTGGTATTTTTTAAATGTCTTTCTTGAATCATCGACCTCGCTTTGTATTTTGTCTAGCTTGGTATATTTTGTGTTCTCTATTTCTTTAATTGTTATAAGTCTATTCTTTCTTACATCGTGTAATCTTGTAGCTTCTGCTATCAAACCGACAATGCATGTAATCTTAGGGTTGTTTTTTAATTTTTCTGGGATTGAGTTATTGTTAATTAGCGGGATGTTTGAAGTTTTGAAACCTCTGTTTGCTAAATAGATTGATGTTGGCGTCTTACTAGTTCTACTAACTCCCAGCAAGATAATATCTGACTTTTCAATATCCTTCAAAGAATTTCCATCGTCATGATTCATTGTAAATTGTATAGCTTCAATCCTTTTATAATATTCTTCATTTAAAACATGTTGTCCACTGGGAATGTTTGTGGCTTTTTGATTAAGAACTTTTGAAAAATTTAAAATTAGATCTCCCAAAACATTAAAACATGGGACCTCTTTTTTATTACCTTCTTGAGATAAAAACTTAGCAAGACTATTATCTACAATTGTATATAGAATTATTGGGTTATTTTTTTTTTTAGTTTCATCTAATATTTTTGAAATTTGGTTCTCTGTTCTGGTGAATGAATAATGGACTAAATTATGGTCAAATTTCTCAAATTGAGCTTTTAGGGCTGTAAATATCCTATCTAATGTTTCACCTGTGGAGTCTGAAATCAAGTAAATATTATATGTATCGTTCATGTATAAAAATTATATTACTAAATAAAATTTGTCTTATTTTTAAAATTTAAAAAAATGTTATTTATTAAGAGTATTTATTAACATATTTAAACATGTGAAAAAAATATATTAATATTCAACAAATTTGTTTATTTTTAATATTTTTAAGCAAATTCTTGATTTAAGACTATTTAACTGTGGGTAAAAATGTGGAAAATTATGTATGATTTTTAATTGAACTAATTCACAGGATAATAATATAAATAATGAAGACTTATTTAATTTAATTATGACCGTATTGATAGATTGTATAAATAATAAGAGTGTTAGTTCCATACCAGTTTGGTTTATGAGACAGGCCGGAAGGTATCTACCAGAATTTAGAGATATAAGGTCTAAGAATAAGGACTTTGTAAAGCTTTGCTTGAACCCCGAATTGTCGAAAGATATAACCCTACAACCTTTAAATAGATTTAATATTGATGCTGCAATTATATTCTCAGATATTCTTCTAATCCCTTTCGCCCTAGGACAACAATTAAGATTTGAAAAAAACTTTGGTCCTATTTTAGGAGAACTTAGATCAGAAAATATTATTGATGTTAAGAATGACGAGATTACCAAAAAATTACAACCTGTTTATAACTTATTAAAATTCACATCCTCTGATCCAAAAATGAAAAACAAGGATTTAATAGGATTTATAGGAGCAACCTGGACACTACTTGTTTATATGTTAAACCAAAAGTCACCAAAGAAAAACATTGAAGTAGACATATTTAATTACCCACATCTTGATAAACTAATTAATAAAATTATTGAAACACAAAAAATTCATATAAAAAAACAAATCGAGAGTGGCGCTTCTATAATTCAAATCTTTGACAGCTGGGCAGGATTATTGGAAATAAATAAATATAATAAATATATTTATGAACCAACAAAGATCCTGGTTGAATATACAAAAAGTCTTGGCAAAAATGTAATTTGCTTCCCAAGAGGCATTAAAAATTACAAAGAATATTGTAAATTTGTCAAACCGAGCGCCATTAGTATAGATTATGAGGTAGACCCCTTAGAAATAGCTAAAAATATTAACATTCCAATACAGGGCGGAATGAACCCTCAAATTCTTTTAACTGATAAGGAAAATTTAAAAAAAGAGGCAAAAAGATACCTAGATATATTCAAAGATCATCCTTATATCTTTAACTTAGGGCATGGCATTTTACCAGAGACAGACCCTACTATGGTAGATTATTTAGTAAAAATAGTGAAAGATTATTAATATGGACTACACGCACCCAAAAAGAAAAACTAAAGTTGTTTTTGTACAGCTTGGATCACCATCCGAGCCAACAGCCAAAGCTTTAAGAAAATATCTAAGAAAATTTCTAGGAGACCCGAGAGTTATTGATATAAATCCTTGGCTTTGGAAAATAATTCTTAATTGTTTTGTTTTACCATTTAGGCCACAAAAGTCAGCCAAGCTTTATGCAAGAATTTGGGATGGTAAAAGCTTTCCTTTGATTACTAATACCAGAGACTTTACTAAGAGTGTAGGTGAAGAGTTAAAAAAAATTGATCCAGAAGGCTATGTTGAAGTTAATCATGCTTTTCTTTTGTCTCCTCCGTATGTAAATGAAGTATATGATAGTTGGGAAGAGGATTTAAAAAAGGGGGTTGGAGCAACAAAGCTTTTAGTAATACCAATGTTTCCTCAATATTCAGAAAGCACCATAGCCTCAGGAATAGATGCCTTAGCAAAAGAATTATCCAAAAGAGTAAAAATACCAACCTTCGAGGTAATAACAAATTTTCATAGAACTCATGCGTTTATCGATAATTCGGTTATGCAAATTGACACGAAATTAAATGAGTTAAATAACCAAGGAAAAAAAATAGATAATTTAATTATAACATTTCATGGAATGCAAAAAAGGAGAATCGTAAATAAAGGAGATGATTATTATCGACATTGTTATGAAACTTTTTGTCTGATTACTAAAAATCTTAAACATATCAAACCAGATCAATGCTTGATGAGTTTTCAAAGTCGTTTTGGATCTGAAGAATGGATAACGCCCTATACTGAAGATGTGGTTAAGAAATTAATATCTGAAGGAAAAAAAGAGATAGCAATTTATTCACCAAGTTTTGTTGCTGACTGTCTGGAAACTACTGATGAGTTGGGTCATGAACTGGTTAATGAGGCAAAAGAAATGGGTGGCAACATATATCCTGTGGAATGTCTTAATACAAACAGAAATTGGTGTAAAGATTTTGCAAAATATACTTTTGTACAAGCCGAAGGTTCAGCTCAAGATAAAGAGGATATAGAATATCAACTAGATAAAAAATATTATCAAGAAATGCCACAACTAGTTATGAATAAAGCTTAGCATTTTAAAAATGCCTGATACTCTTATAATTTACTCAAGTACCGACGGCCATACAAAAATAATTTGTAAAAGATTAACAAATTCATTCGAAGATGGGAATAAAATTAAAATCGTATCTTTAGACGAGGCAAAAAAATATAAATTATCTGATTTTAATAAAATTATAATAGGAGCGAGTATAAGGTATGGAAATCATTCTAAAAAACTATATAAATTTGTTGATTTGAATAAAGATGTATTGAACCAAAAACAAAGTG
Organism: uncultured Pelagibacteraceae bacterium; assembly: GCA_902631595.1. Lineage (GTDB taxonomy): Bacteria > Pseudomonadota > Alphaproteobacteria > Pelagibacterales > Pelagibacteraceae > Pelagibacter. The sequence continues at coordinate 4,902 of CACOZH010000024.1, forward strand.
TATTTTTTTCAGTTAATGTAGTTGCAAGAAAGCCAGAAAAAAGTACACCTGACACCAACCCTTACATTAATAAATTTTTGAAAATTTCTAGTTGGAGACCAAAGAAAATAGGAGTTTTTGCAGGCAAGGTAGATTATCCAAATTATAATTTTTTTGATAAATATACTATTAAATTTATAATGTTTATAACCAAAGGCCCAACCGACACTTCAAAATCTTACGAATTTACAGATTGGAATAGAGTAGATCAATTTGCAGAAGAAATTAGCAATAATGCTGAATATTAGGGACTTGAATATTAAAGATTAATATATATATTCATATCTCACAATTAAACTCCCATGAACATTCAAGAATTAAAAAGAAAAACATCTGAACAGCTTATCGATGAAGCAGAAAAATTAAGTATTGAGAACGCGAGCACCCTTCGAAGACAAGAAATACTCTTCGCAATATTAAAAAAACTTGCTGAAAAAGGAGAAGAAATTACAGGCGGTGGGGTTCTACAACTGCTCCAAGATGGTTTTGGCTTCCTAAGAGCCATGGAGTCGAATTATTTGCCAGGACCTGATGATATCTATGTCAGCCCTAGTCAAATAAGAAAATTTGGGTTAAGAACCGGTGACACGGTAGAGGGACCAGTCAGAGCACCCAAGGATGGTGAGAGATACTTTGCCTTGTTACAAGTAAGTAAAATAAACTTTGAAGAACCAGAAAAAGTTAGACACAAAATAGCTTTTGATAACTTAACGCCATTATACCCAAACAGCCAACTAGTAATGGAGTCTGAGAAAAATAAAGTCGAGAAGAATCCAGATTTAACCCCAAGACTAATAGATTTAGTAAGTCCAATAGGAAAGGGACAAAGGTCATTAATTATTTCACCACCTAAGGCTGGGAAAACTATGATACTTCAAAGTATTGCTAATGCAATTACTGCAAATCATCCCGAATGTTATCTTATGGTATTACTTATTGACGAGAGACCAGAGGAGGTTACAGACATGCAAAGGACAGTAAAAGGAGAGGTTATAAGTTCTACTTTTGACGAGCCAGCACAAAGGCATGTGGCTGTTGCTGAAATGGTAATTGAAAAAGCAAAAAGGTTAACAGAGCATAAAAAAGATGTGGTGATATTGTTAGACTCTATAACAAGACTTGGAAGAGCATATAATGCAGTTGTCCCTAGTTCAGGAAAGGTTTTAACGGGTGGTGTAGATGCAAATGCACTTCAAAGACCAAAAAGATTTTTTGGAGCAGCTAGAAACATTGAAGAAGGCGGGTCTTTAACAATTATTGCTACTGCTTTAATAGATACCGGAAGCAGAATGGATGAGGTTATATTCGAAGAATTCAAAGGTACAGGAAATAGTGAATTAATTCTTGATAGAAAAATTTCAGAAAAAAGAATTTATCCAGCAATTGATATTACTAAATCTGGAACAAGGAGAGAAGAACTAATCTTTGAGAAAAACGATTTGCAAAAAATGAACGTTCTAAGAAGAATTATTGCTCCTATGGGATCGATGGATGCAATAGAATTTATTAATTCCAAGTTAAAAAATACCAAAAGTAACACGGAGTTTTTTAATTCAATGAATAAGCCAGGCTAATTACACTAGACCAAGTATCCTAGTTGTTTCATTTCTTTATGAAACTCATCCTCAATTCTCTTTCGGATTTTTTCATCTAGTTTTTTTTCCCAATCATTACTAAAACCCTTATTAAAAAAGGGTATACTTTGTTCTTTTTCTCTTGAATATATAGATTCTAAAAAACCTTCTTTTTTTTCCTTTGTTTTTAAAAAACTAAACTTTGTTGTATTCAAGGCTTTCTTAAATTTTTGATGATCGATACCATCGTTATTGCCAATTAAGTTATTTATATACTCAATAAGCTTCTTAAAGATTTCATCAAATTTATCTTCTAAATCCTCATATTTAATTAACATTTTTTTTATAGTTTGTAAGTTATTCCACGAATTAAAATGGTTACTCCAATTACTTAAAAAAGAATAAGTTGCCAAGTTCCCGTCAGATGATTTAATGCCTCTATTCTTGTCAAACAGCATTTCTGCAGCCTCGGTCTGACTCAAAGAAAAATGATTCATGATTGAGGCCATTATACTTCTAGGATCTCTAACGATATAAACACTGCCAAGAGTTGTGTCTGCGTTTGTAAACTGATTGTTATTTATTGAAATAAATGCAGAATGAGTTTTAAGGAATTTTACCTTTTTTCTTTTGACAATATCCCTTTGTATCGGTAACCAGTTCTGCGAAGCCACATCTAAATTATTTACAAATCCTTTGAAAAATTGCTTATCTGGGAACTGTTCGATATTTTTTAATAATTCAAAATCAAAATCACCGTTTTTTGAGAAAAAGTAAGCACTTAAAAATGACCTAATATAAGTATTTCCGCTTTTAGGATATGATGCTATCCAAATAATCATAAAAAAACTATATAATATTTTGAAAAGTAAAAATATCAAATATGACAGTATATGCTTTATCATCTGGACCAGGCATTTCTGGTGTTGCTGTAATAAGAATTTCTGGGGTCAAAACAGAGGAAATTATCTTAGCTATGACCAATGGTAATCTGCCTGCGGTTAGAAGGGCCACTTTAAGAAAGATAATAAATCCAAAAAACGGTCAATTGATTGATGAAGGGCTTGTAATATTATTTAAAAATCCTAATAGTTATACAGGTGAGGATATGGCTGAACTACATGTTCACGGTAGCAAAGCTGTTGTTCAAGAAATATTAAATGTGCTCGAAGATTTTAGTGACTGCAGATTAGCAGAGGCAGGAGAGTTTACAAAGCTTGCATTTCAGAATAATAAAATAAATCTATTAAAAGCAGAGAGTATTGGCGACTTGATCGCATCAGAAACTGAACTTCAAAGAAAACAAGCTTTAAGAATTATGTCTGGAGAAAGTTCCAATAAATTCAACTTTTGGAGAGAAGAAATAATTAAAATTCTAGCAGACATCGAGGCCAAAATAGATTTTCCAGAGGAGGAAATTCCAGAAAAACTCTCCCAAAGTATAAAGTCTAAATGTGAGAAAATTAGAAATGAAATTAAATCTACTTTAGATGATAATAAAACTGGTGAAATAATTAGAGAAGGATTTAAAATTGCTATTGTAGGGCCACCAAATGTGGGTAAATCTAGCTTGATTAATTATCTATCAAAACGAGAAGTGGCAATTGTTTCGGAGAAAGCTGGTACCACTAGGGATGTTATTGAAACACATTTGGATCTAGAAGGGATACCTGTTATTATTTCAGATACTGCTGGAATAAGAAGCTCAAGTGATGAGATCGAAAAGATGGGTATTAAATTAGCTATTAAAAGAGCAGAGGACGCTGATTTAATCATTGTTCTACTGGACCCAGAAAACGTTGATTTTAAAGGGTTTTTTAACGAAAAATTAAAAGACAAGTCTATTTTAGCAATAAATAAATCAGACTTAGGAATAGATAATTTAAAAAATTATGATTTTAAAGTCACCCCATATTTTATTTCAATAAAAAATGATAGTAACGTAAAAAAGCTAGTAGATGCAATAAAATCAAAATTAAAAAAACAATTTTTAAAAACAGATAATATATTAATAACAAGATCAAGACATAGATTGCATTTAAAGGAATGTTACAAACATTTAGAAATTTTCCTAGAGAAAAAAAATAATCAAGAATTCGATTTAGCCGCTGAAGATTTAAGATTAGCAATTCGTCATCTTGGAACTATTGTAGGTAAAGTCGATGTTGAAGAAATACTAGGATCTATTTTTGAGAATTTTTGTATTGGTAAATAAGAATTTTCGCTGCTTGTAAAAAATTAAATCAATAATAAATTATAAATATGAAAAAAGAACTATCGTTTGATGTCGTAGTTATAGGTGGTGGTCACGCCGGATGTGAGGCCGCTGCGGCCGCTGCTAGACTTGGTGTAAACACCGCCCTCTTTACTCATAAGTTTGAAACAATAGGAGAGATGTCATGTAATCCTGCTATAGGAGGTCTTGGCAAAGGTCATTTAGTTAGAGAGATAGATGCATTAGATGGCGTCATGGGCGAGATCGCTGATAAATCTGGTATACAATTTAGATTGCTTAATCGAAGTAGAGGTCCAGCTGTAAGAGGTCCTAGAACTCAGAGTGATAGATATCTCTATAAAAAATATATGCAAAAAAAACTTGTAAACTATTGTAATTTAACGATATTTTCTGATCCTGTAATTGAGTTTGTATTTGATAAAAACGTCGTAAGTGGTTTCTTCACAAAGAGTGGAAAAAAAATTAAATCTACTAAGTTAATACTCACTACTGGCACTTTTTTGAATGGAGTCATTCATATCGGAGAGGACCAAACTCCAGCCGGTAGGTATAATGAAAAACCTACAACTGGATTAAGCGAACAATTAAAGAAATTTAATTTTAAAATCGGAAGGCTGAAGACAGGCACACCTCCAAGGTTAGATGCCAGAACTATAAATTTCAAGAACCTCGAGGAGCAGTATGCTGACGATGAACCATATTTCTTTTCATTTCTTACCTCAAAAAATATCAATAGGCAAATATCATGTAGGATGACTTATACTAATGATGCTGTTCACAAGATAATATCTAAGAATTTAAAAAAGAGCGCTATGTATTCCGGCAATATTAAAAGTTTAGGTCCGAGGTACTGCCCTTCCATAGAGGATAAAATTGTTAAATTTTCGGATAAACGAAGTCATCAAATCTTTCTGGAACCAGAGGGCCTTGAAGATCATACAGTTTATCCAAACGGAATATCAACTTCACTACCTCTTCACGTGCAGCAGGAAATATGTAGTAAAATCAATGGTTTAGAAAGTGTTAAAATTATCAGAGCCGGATATGCTATAGAATACGACTTTATTGATCCAAGAGAGCTTTTTTTGACCTTAGAAACAAAAAAAATCAGCAATCTATATCTCGCTGGTCAAATAAATGGAACAACTGGATACGAAGAAGCTGCGGCTCAGGGTTTAATAGCAGGAATTAATGCAGCTTTATCTATAAAAAGATTAGAGCCATTCATCCTGAATAGATCAGAAGCATATATTGGTGTCATGATAGATGATCTCGTAACAAAGGGAGTTGCTGAGCCATACCGTATGTTTACTTCAAGAGCTGAGTACAGATTAAGTCTAAGAGCAGATAATGCCGATTTGAGACTTACTGATAAAGGAATTAAAATCGGTTTAGTTAGTGAAGAAAGGTCAAAAATATTTCGTGATAAATCATTAAAGCTTAGAAAAATGGATAAGTTAATAAATGATTTAAAAATTAGCCCCTCAAAAGCTGAAAAATATCAAA
>CACOZH010000025.1 GCA_902631595.1 uncultured Pelagibacteraceae bacterium
CTAACGCTATAGCTGTTTTCAAATTTCTTTTTTTTGTTTTCTCGTCTTTAATCATCATTATATTAATTTATCTAACAAAAATAATACAAATATTAAAAATAAGTATAAAATTGAATATCCAAATATTTGTTGTGCTTTTTTTGTTTCAAATTTATTTTTTTTAAATCTATAAAGTTGAAAACAGAGATAAATATAATAAAAAGTTAATGTAAGACCCGCTAACAAAAATACTTCACCTACAAAACCAACTAGGTAAGGTAATACAACTGCTGGCAACATCAACAGCGAGTATATAAAAATATTTTTCTTTGTACTTTCAATGCCGTTTGTAATTGGCATCATTGGTATATTGGCTTTTTTGTAATCTTGAACTTTATATAAACTTAAAGCCCAAAAGTGTGATGGAGTCCAAAGAAATATAATTAAGAAGTATGTTATAGGTTCTATTGAAATACTGTTTGTAGCAATCGTCCAACCAATTACAGGTGGTAATGCGCCTGATGCACCACCAATTACAATGTTTTGTGGGGTTTTTCTTTTTAACCAAATTGTATAAACGAAAACGTAAAATAATATTGTAAATAATAATAATGAAGCTGAGAGTAAATTTGTAAAATAATAAAGACCAAATACTGAAACGAGAGATAAAGCAGTACCAAAGTACAGTGCCTGATTTTTTTGTAAACTTCCTCTTGGGATTGGTCTTAGGCAAGTTCTTGTCATGAGTTTGTCCACATCTGCTTCGTACCACATATTTAATGCGCCTGCCGCTCCTGCTCCAATTGCAACAATTAAAATACCTAAGGCTGAAGTTATAAATGAAATTGAATTTGGGGCTGTTAATAATCCAACAGCACATGTAAATATTACTAATGACATTACTCTTGGTTTCATTAGTTTTAATAATTCTGGTATTATTCCGAAATCTAATGAAGGTTTTTTTAATTTAGTAAACGCTGTAGACATTGTCTTATTAATTTAATTTTAAGTACACTTAACTACCAGATTTTTCCGCTGTTTCATACTCTTCCTCAAATTTTGGCAATTCATCGAATGTATGAAAGTTTGGTGGTGATGGTACAGTCCACTCAAGTGTTGTAGCTCCCTCACCCCAAGGATTTTGGGCTGCTTTTCGTTTTTTTACAAAAGCATAAATTATATTCACAAAGAACACTCCTAAACCAACAACCGAGATATATGATCCTATTGAGGAAATATAATTCCAATCAGCAAAAGCATCAGGATAATCGGCATATCTTCTAGGCATACCAGCTAATCCTAAAAAATGCTGAGGAAAAAATACCAGGTTGACGCCAATAAAAGTCATCCAAAAATGAAGTTGCCCTAACCACTCTGAATATTCATATCCTGACATTTTACTAAACCAATAATAAAAACCTGCAAATATTGCAAATACTGCGCCTAGTGAAAGCACATAATGAAAGTGTGCAACTACATAATAAGTATCGTGTAATGCGGTATCAACTCCTGCATTTGCAAGAACAATTCCTGTAACTCCTCCAACAGTAAATAAAAATATAAAACCTAATGCCCAGACCATAGGCGTCTTAAATGTAATTGAGCCACCCCACATTGTAGCAATCCAAGAAAATATTTTAATTCCTGTTGGAACTGCAATAATCATTGTTGCGGCTAAGAAATATGCTTTAGTGTCTGTGTCTAATCCAACAGTGTACATATGGTGAGCCCAAACAACAAACCCTACAACACCAATTGCTACCATGGCATATGCCATACCAAGATAACCAAATACAGGTTTTTTTGAAAATGTTGAAACTATATGACTTATCATACCGAAACCTGGTAAGATTAAAATATAAACTTCTGGATGTCCAAAAAACCAGAATAAATGTTGAAATAAAGTTGGATCTCCTCCAGTTTGTGCCTCAAAAAAAGCAGTACCAAAATTCCTATCGGTCAATAACATTGTTATTGCCCCAGCTAAGACTGGTAATGACAATAAAAGTAAAAACGCTGTTACCAAAATAGACCATGCGAATAATGGCATTTTATGTAAGGTCATGCCCGGAGTTCTCATATTCAAAATTGTAGTTATAAAATTAACCGCCCCTAAGATTGAAGACGCACCTGCAATGTGTAAACTTAATATCGCAAAATCCATTGCTGGTCCAGGTTGGCCTGTTTTTGATGATAACGGAGGGTATATAGTCCATCCACCACCTACTCCTTTAGCACCTGGAGGCCCATCCATAAAAATTGAGGCAATTAATAAAATAAATGAAGCAGGTAATAACCAAAAAGAAATATTATTCATTCTTGGGAAAGCCATGTCGGGAGCGCCAATCATAATTGGAACAAACCAATTTCCAAATCCACCAATCATCGCTGGCATAACCATAAAAAAAATCATAATCAGCCCATGTCCGGTTACTAGCACGTTATAAAGATGGTAATTACCATTTAATATTCCATCGCCTGGATGCATCAATTCCATTCTCATAACCACTGAAAAAGCAGTGCCTATAACTCCTGCAATTATTGCAAAAATTAGATACATGGTTCCTATATCTTTATGATTAGTTGAATATGCCCATCTCTTCCAACCTGTTGGGGTATGATGGTCGTTCGTGCTTGCGGATGTTGTATACATTATTTGTTACTCGCAATTAATTTATTTTGTTTAAAAATATCTTCTTTAGCAAACTTTATTTTTGCCTCTTCGAGCCACAATTTATATTCCTCGTCAGAAACAACTTTGACTTCAATTGGCATGAAAGCATGTTTTATTCCACAAAGTTCTGAACACTGTCCATAGAAAGTTCCCACTCTTTCTGCTTTAAACCATGTTTCATTTACCCGACCTGGCATTGCGTCTCTTTTTACACCAAATGCTGGTAGTGCCCAAGCGTGCAAAACATCATTTGCTGTTATTAAAACTTTTACAACTTTATTTACTGGAACAACAACAACATTGTCCACTGCTAAAAGTCTAGGCTGGCCAGCTTGTAAATCTTTTTCTTCAATCATATAAGAGTCAAATATAATATTTTCATCAGGATATTCATACCCCCAGTACCACTGATAACCAATAGCTTTGATTGTTACATCAGCCTTTGGTATAGTGTCTTGAGAATATAAAACTTTGAATGATGGTACGGCCATTACTATTAAAATTAAACATGGTACCAACGTCCATATTATTTCTACCAAAACGTTATGTGTTCTCTTTGATGGATTTGGATTTCTTGATGCTCTGAATCTTATCATTGCATATAGCATTAAAAACAAAACGAAAGCACTAATAGCAACAATTATTGGCATAAGCATATAATCGTGAAACCAAACAATATCTCTCATAGATTGAGATGCTGCCTCCTGGAATCCTAATTGCCAGTTTTTAGGTTGGTCAGCAGATACCAGTGAAGGTAGAGTTGATAAAAAAGCTGAACTTGTTAGTATTTTTTTCATCATTAAAACTTATATATGACCAAATTAGAAAAAATACACTTTAATATTCGCGACAATTTATCAATTAATTAGATAATTAATAATAGATAACGACGATATTACTGCTGTTTCTGACCTTAAAATGTTGTTATTAAGTTTAATTGACTGGACGTTAGTAAAGTTAAGAATCTTAAGCCTCTCGTTCTCAGAGAAATCCCCTTCAGGCCCAATTAGAACACATATTGGCTTTGAAGCATCTATTAGTTTAATTTGTTTATTCTCTGTATTTAAATCTCCAAAAATTAAATTTAAGTTTTTATTATTCTCTAAAAATTTTTCTAGGGTTTGAATTTTTTCAATTGATGGAACTGTCAAACGGTTACTTTGCTCAGATGCTTCTGTAACAATTTTATATAATCGCTCTTCATTAATTTTTCTTACTATTGTTCTTTCTGTAATTATTGGAATAAATTTTGTTACTCCAATCTCTGTTGCTTTTTGTATCATAAAATTAAAATAATTCGATTTTATTGGCGCAAATACCAACCAAATTTCTCTCTCCGAATTTGGTTGTCTAAGTTGATTTTGAACTTTAAATTCAACTATACCTTCATTTGTCGATAAAATTTTTGTTTTCCATTCTCCACTTTTGTTAAAAAGAGAAAATTCTTGATTAATTTTTAGTCTCATTACAGAACACAAATATTTAGATTGGTCTTTGTTTAATTTTCCAATATGATTAATTGATAAATTTTCAGGATAAAATAACCTAATATTAGACATACGATTAAATTAAAAGTTTTATGAAAAATATCAAAGTAATTATTTTTGACGCTTATGGAACGCTTTTCGATGTAAATTCTGCTGCAGCAAAAACAAAGAATAAAATTGGAGAAAAATGGGAGGCATTTGCAAATTATTGGAGAACAATTCAGCTAGAATATACATGGCTAAGGACTCTTATGGGTAGACACAAAGATTTTTGGGAAATAACAGAAGATAGTTTGGATAAATCTATGAAAGTCTTTAATGTTAACAAGTTATTAAAAAATGAATTACTTGATCTTTATAAATCTTTATCGACCTTTCCCGAGGTTAATCAAACTTTAAAAGAATTGAAAAAAAAACAATATAAACTTACTATTTTATCAAATGGTACACCTTCACTAATTAGGAATTTAGTTAAAGAAAATGACTTGGAAAATATTTTTGATGATCTTTTATCAGTTGAGGAAGTAAAAACTTATAAGCCACATCCTCATGTTTATAATATTCCCATAAAAAAATATGGAATCTTAAAAAATGAAGTAGCTTATTTAAGTTCCAATACATGGGATATATCCGCAGCTGGAAACTTTGGATTTAAAACTATTTGGGTGAATAGAAATAACAGTATTTTTGATAATCTAGACTTCAATCCACCCATGCAAATTAAAAATCTGAATGAATTAATAAATATTCTTTAAAATGGTCTATTTGACATATACTAAAATTTGTAGGAATCATTTATTTAAGATAAAGGATAAAATATGAGTGAAAAAAAAGATGTATCTTTCGAAATTTATTCTGACTCTGAAAAGATGTTAGAACAAATAGTAGATAAATATGATTTGCCTGATCAATCTAAAGCGTTGAGATGTCTTCTTGATTATGTAGAAGAAAAAGAAACAGATTGGGATGATATGTTTGCTACCGTTAGATGTAATAGGTGTGGATAAAAAATAAATATTTGTAATTTTTACCAAGACGAATTTGGACCCTTTAAAAATTCAATTTCCTCTTTAGAGCTATCTCTACCTAAAATTATATTTCTATGTGGATATCTTCTGAATTTCTCAATCACTCTTGTATGATCCACCCAAGATTTTTTAATATTTTGTAGATCTGGATGATTTTTTAGATATTTATTCAAAAGAGCGTAGGCCCTCTCATGATCAATTAATTCTTCACTATGAATAAGCGGCAATAAAAAAAATAATCTTTCCGTTTCTTTTAGTTCCTCCAAATGACCTAAATAAATACCTTGATTAACTACTAACCTAGCTTTGTGATCTTGTTCAAATGCCTCTTTTTTGTCTCTAAACATGTTTCTAGAAAATTGATCTAGCAGGATAATTAAAGCCAGACATTCATGCGGTGTATTTAACCAATCCTCATACTCACCTGATTTTGCCAATATGTGATCCTCCAAAAAATTATTTTTTATTTCGAGGTCTAATGCTTGGTCTTTCTTAAACCTTTTTTCTGAAGGAGTTCTTAAAAACCAAAATTCAAGAATTGTATTTGCTCTAGTTTCCATATTCAAAGTCTTGATTTAATATTATTAAACAACTATATAAAGGCAATGACTGACATTCAAGCTAATCAAATAATTAATCCAGTATCAGCAACTGATGGCGCAGGTGTAAAATTAAAAAGAAGTATAGGAGTAGAGCCGAATTATTTTGATCCATTTTTAATGTTAGATGAATTTGGGTCTGAAAATAAAGATGATTATATCGCTGGATTTCCATCTCATCCTCATAGAGGTATTGAAACAGTTACATATATGTTAGCTGGAGAATTTGAACATAAAGATAGTGCTGGAGGTAAAGGAAGAATGACTGCAGGTGATGTACAATGGATGAAAACAGGAAGTGGTATTATTCACTCTGAAATGCCGGCAATGACAGAAGGAAAGCTTCATGGTTTTCAATTGTGGATCAATATGCCTGCCAAGCTTAAAATGAGTAAGCCTGAATATCATTATATTGACTCTGATAAAATGGCGGTTCATGCAGATGAGGATAAACAGATTAAAGTTATTGCAGGTAAATATCAAAATGCAGAAGGCCCAATCAAAGGACATAATGTCAATCCGATTTACTTCGATATTGATCTAAAAAAAGGTAAAAAATTTAATTTTATAATTCCATCAACTCATAACTCATTTATTTATTTAATTGATGGTGAAATAAAAATTGGCAATAAAGATCATGATAAAGTTAAAGATTCTACGTTAATTCTATTATCAAGAGGAGAAAATTTAATCGTTTCAGCTGTATCAAATGCAAAATTTTTACTTTTGTCAGGTAAACCAATTGGTGAACAAATTGCCAGGGGTGGACCATTTGTAATGAATACAAAGCAGGAAATCTTAGAGGCTATTGAAGATTATCATAGCGGCACATTTGTCAAGTAAATGAAAGCTATAATTATATCTAAACATGGTGGACCTGAAGTATTAGACTTAAAAGATATTTCTCTAAGCAAACCAAAATCAGATGAGGTGAAAATTGAGCATAAAGCAATTGGTTTGAATTATATTGATACCTATCACAGATCTGGATTATATCCCCTAAAGACTCCAACTGGAATTGGTGCGGAGGGAGCTGGTATAATTACAGAAATTGGTTCAGAAGTAACAGATTTTAAAATAGGCGATAGAGTTTCATACGCTGGAGCTCCTTTAGGATCTTATGCAACACACAGAAATTATCCCACTAAAAATTTAGTTAAAGTTCCTGACAATATTGATTTTAGGATAGCGGCAACCTTAATGACAAAAGGTTTAACCACATTCTATTTATTACACAAAACTTATCCTGTGAAAAAAGGTGAAACAATTTTATTTCATGCTGCCGCTGGTGGAGTTGGGCAAATATTTGGCCAATGGGCTAAAAGTTTAGGTTGTAAAGTTATAGGTACAGTAGGATCAGATGATAAAATAGAGAATGCAAAAAGTTATGGGTATGATTATGTAATTAATTATAACAAGGAAAATTTTTCAAAAAAAGTTTTGGAAATTTCAGATGGTAAAGGTATTCCTGTTGTATATGATGGGGTGGGAAGAAGTACTTTAGAAGGCTCATTGGAATGTCTAAGTGTGAGAGGAATGATGGTTTCTTTTGGAAATGCATCTGGCCCTTTATCTGAAATAAATGTGCCAAAATTGATTCAGCCTAAAGGTCTTTATTTAACAAGACCATCAATGCAACAATATCTAAGTACGAAGGAAGAGCTAGCGGAGGGTTCAAAATTATTATTTGAAAAAGTAAGCTCTGGAAATATAAAAGTAGAAATATTTAAAGAATATAATTTAGAGAATACTGTTTTGAGGTAAGCACAAATCAAACATAGAGAACAAGTCCTTAGAAAAAAAATTTAGTGCCTTCCATTTCCTATATGACTTATTGGTTATCCTCGCATTAATTAAGATTAATGGTAACTTTTTTTTCTTAATATTTTTTATCGCATTAGGCCAAATTTCAGATTCAACAAATATACACACCCTAGGCTTCCAATACTTTAAAAATTTATTAATTATAAAGTTAGCATCAATAGGGAAAAACTGATGAATAGTTTTTTTAAACTTTATACTTTTTAGGACTTTGGCTGAGCTAAGTGTATTCGATGTAATTAATATCTGAGATATATTTTCTTGTTTTTCTAATTCCTTTACAAGAGGAATAATACTTAAAACTTCACCTACACTAGATCCATGAAACCAAATCAAATTTCGTTTTGGTTGTTTATCATAAAATCCGATTTTTTGTTTTATGCTATTAACCGTATCCTTTTTTTTAAAAATTCTATAAATTGATATTATTGGTAAAAAAAAAATTACTATTAAAGTCAATATTCTATAAAAAATCATTTAGTCTTTTCTTAATTGTTTTTCGTAGAAGCTTTTATAGATTTCGGAATTTTTTACTAATTCACTATGTTTTCCACTTGATATTATTCTACCTTTTTCAAGAACATAAATGTTGTCAGACATCATAATTGTTGACAGCCTATGTGCAATTACAACAGTTGTTCTATTTTTTGTAAGTAATTTAATTGCTTCTTGAATTTTATGCTCAGTATCTGCATCCAAAGATGATGTTGCTTCATCTAGTAATATTATTTTGCTTTTTTTCAACATAGCTCTTGCTATTGAAATTCTTTGTTTTTCACCTCCAGAAAGTCTTACTCCATTTTCACCTATAATTGTATTTTCTTTATTTGGAAGATTTTTAATAAAATCAATACAATATGAAAATTTAATTGCGTCTGATATTTCATTTTCTGTTGCTGCGGAATTACCATAAACAATGTTATTTTTTATAGTATCATCAAATAAAGTAACATCTTGCGATACTAAAGATATGCAAGATCTTAGAGATTTTAATTTGATTTTATAAATTGATCGATCATCAATTTTGATATCTCCTGAAGAAATATCGTAAAACCTTGGAATCAAATTTAATATTGTTGATTTACCAGCGCCACTATGGCCTACTAATGCAGTCATTTTGCCACCTTCAATTTTCAAATTTACGTTTTCTAAAACTTTATTTTCGTTTATTTCATATTCAAAGTTCACATCGTTAAATGATATATCTGCATTGTTAATATTATAATCTTCACTACCAGCCTTATCGAAAATTTTAGATTTTGCCTCGATTAAAGGTAATATTCTTTGACCAGCAGAAATACCTTGATTAATTGACATATTTAATGTGGCTAACGATCTAACCGGTTGATATGCCAACATCATAGCTGCAAGAAAAGAAAAAAAGTTATTTACTTCTAGTTCTTCTGTAAAAATAAGTTGTCCTGCATAATAAATCAGACCAGCAATCATTATTCCAGTTAGAGTTTCCATTATTGGTGACGCTCTATTTAATACTACACTTATTTTTGTCATTTTTTCTTTCAAACCATCCAACACATTATTTGCTCTTGAAAATTCATAATCTTCTTTTTGAAATATTTTAATTATTTTGTGATTTTTAAAAATTTCTAAAATATATGAATTTAATTTTCCTGCTTCTTCTTGTGCTTGTGTAGTAATTTTACCCATCCTTTTACCAAGAGATCTAGCAGCAAAACTTGCCAAAGGTATCATTATTATTGCAAAAAATGCTAACTTCCAATTCTGATAGAACATTACGCCAATTAATCCAATAAGAGTAAGAGTGTCTTTAAAAATATTTAATATGACGGTACTAATTAAATTAGTCATAAATCCAACATCCATTGTTAAGTGACCAATTATTTTTCCTGAATGTTTTTTATTTATGACTTCTAAATCAGAATTTATCAAAGATTTCATCAAATCAAATTGTAGAAGTTTTGTTACTTCTTGTGCAATTCTTATCAAAATAACTCTTGCAAAATATAATGAGAAACCTTTTACTGTAAATGCAGCGATAATCGCTAGAGGAATAATTAGCAATAAAGATTTATCTTTCTCAATAAAAATCTTTTCGATTGCTGGGTCAAGTAGCCATGCAATAGAGGATGTTGACGCTGCAACACAAAGAGAAAAAAAAACAGA
>CACOZH010000026.1 GCA_902631595.1 uncultured Pelagibacteraceae bacterium
TTATAAAAATAAGTTGGTTCCTTTTGGTGAGTATCTGCCACTAGAGAGCTTGTTTTCAAAAATTGGTTTAAGAAGTTTGACCAATAATTATCAATCCTACTCCTCTAGTAAAATAAGAGATCTATTTAATTTAGATTTACACTCGACAATTAAAATTCTCCCACTGATTTGTTATGAAATTATATATTCAGGGCAATTATCTTTAGATGACGATTATAACTTTATTGTAAATTTATCAGAAGACGGTTGGTTTGGAGATTCAATCGGGCCATATCAGCACTTTGCTCACAGTATTTTTAGATCTATTGAATATGGTAGGTATACTTTAAGATCAGCAAATAACGGAATTTCAGCAATAGTGGATCCTTCAGGTGCAGTAATAGACAAAATAAATATAAAAAATGATGGGGTTATTTCATTAAAAAAAATGACAAATGTTGATAAGACGCTGATTTCTACACATGGTAACATATATTATTTTTTTATTTTATTATATATTTTTTTAATTTTTTCATTTAAAAAACTGGAAAATGAATAACTTAAAAAATTATCTATTTACGAGTGAGTCTGTTTCTGAAGGCCATCCAGACAAAGTCTGCGATAGGATTTCCGATATGGTCGTAGACTCGTATTTAGCTGCAGATCCACATTCAGAGTTGCTTGCGAAACATTAACAACTACTAATAAAGTTGTTTTAGCTGGTGAGGTTAGAGGTCCAGAAATAAAAAAAAAAAACGATCTAATAGAAAAAGTGAGAGGCTGTATTAAAGATATTGGGTACGATCAAAATGGATTTACATGGAGAGAAGCCACTAAGATAGAAAGCCATCTTCATTCACAATCTGCAGATATAGCAATGGGTGTAGATGCATCGAGCAATAAAGACGAAGGAGCTGGGGATCAGGGCATAATGTTTGGTTATGCATGTAGAGAAACAGACGTATTGATGCCAGCACCAATTCATTTTTCTCACAAAATTTTAAGATTGATGGCAGAAGATAGAAAAAGTGGGAAATTAAAAAATATTGAGCCTGACTCAAAAAGTCAAATAACAATTGAATATAAAGATGGAATTCCGGCAAATGTAAAATCTGTTGTTATATCAACTCAACATTCAGCTGACGTTAATCAATCACAAGTAAGAGATTTGATAACCCCATATATTGAAAAGGCAATTCCCAAGGAACTTTTAAATGGTTTAGAAGAAAAAGAAATTTATATTAACCCAACAGGAAATTTTGTTATTGGTGGTCCAGATGGCGACAGTGGTTTAACAGGTAGAAAAATAATTGTAGACACGTATGGAGGTGCCGCTCCCCACGGAGGTGGAGCATTTTCGGGTAAAGATCCTACAAAAGTTGATAGATCAGCTGCATACGCATCAAGATATTTAGCAAAAAACATAGTAGCTTCAAAAATTTCAGATAAATGTTTGATACAATTGGCCTATGCAATTGGAGTTTCAAAACCATTATCAATTTATGTCGATTTGTTTGAAAAAGATGAAGAAAAAAATCGTTATGTAGAAAATTTAATAAACGAAAATTTTGACTTGAGCCCAAGAGGCATTAGAGAAATGCTCGGATTAAATAAGGCAATCTATGAAAAAACGGCTGCCTATGGTCATTTTGGAAGAGAACCGCATGAAAGTGGAGCATTTTCGTGGGAAAAAACTGATAAAGCTGATATTTTCAGCAAGTAATATAAGTTGAAAATATAAAAAAAATATCTATATTCACCTAACATTGTTGAAATTTCAAAATGGGCCTCGGCCCATTTTTTTTTGGAGAAAACAAAAATGTTAAATAGAAGAGCAGATAAATTAGAATTACTTAGAATAGCTGAAGCTGTGGCTTTGGAAAAATCAATTGATAAAGAATTGATAATTAATTCTATGGAAACCGGAATTGCAAAAGCGGCACGTTCAAAATTTGGTACAGAAAACGATATAATTGTTAATATAAATAGAGATAATGGGGATATAGAAATATATAGAAAACTTATAATATCAGAAAATCCAGAAAACCAAAATACCGAAATAAGCTTAATTGATGCTGTAAATTTAGATAACAAAAATAAAGAGAAGAAAGTTGGAGATGAAGTCTTACAGACATTACCATCATTTGATTTTGGAAGAATAGCTGCACAAACAGCTAAGCAAGTAATTAGTTTCAATGTTCGAGAGGCTGAGAGAGAAAGACAATATAATGATTTTATAGATAAAAAGGACACCATTTTGAGTGGAATCGTGAAAAGATTAGAGTTTGGAAATGTGATTGTCGATTTAGGTAAAGCAGAGGGAATAATCCAAAAAAATGAAATGATACCTAGAGAAAATGTAAAAGCTGGTGATAGAGTTAAGGCTTACTGCTTAGACGTAAGAAGAGAACAGAGGGGACAACAAATATTTTTATCAAGAGCACATCCAAAGTTTATGGAAAAACTTTTTACTTTAGAGGTACCCGAAATCTATGACGGGTTAATTGAAATTATATCTTCTTCTCGTGACCCAGGAAGTAGAGCAAAAATCTGTGTCAAAGCAAAAGATAATTCTTTAGATCCTGTAGGTGCATGTGTTGGTATGAGAGGAAGCAGAGTTCAAGCTGTAGTAAATGAACTACAAGGTGAAAAAATAGATATTGTTAATTGGTCAGAGGACCTAGCTATTGTTGCAGCTAGTGCTTTGTCACCTGCTGAAATCCTTAGAGTTAATGTAGACAGTAATCAAAAAAAAATAGATGTAATTTTAACAGACGAGAATCTAAGTAAGGCAATTGGAAGAAGAGGACAGAATGTAAGACTTGCTACTAAATTGTTAAATCACGAAATCAATATTTTAACTGATCAAGAGGACTCAGAAAGAAGACAAATTGAGTTTAAAGAAAAAACTGATAATTTTGTAAAAAACTTAGAATTAGATGAAACATTAGGACAATTACTAGTTGCCGAGGGGTTTTCAACCATTGAAGATATAAAAGATAGCGATAATGAAAAATTGACTAAAATAGAAGGTATAGAAGAAGATACAGCTAAGGAATTAATTGAAAGAGCAAAAGAATTTTATAAAAAAGATCAAGAGGAGATTTCTAATAGAGTTAAAAACTTAGGGCTTGATAACGGATTAATTGAGTTGCCAGGATTAACCCCAGGCATGCTAGTGACTCTTGGTGAACAAAAGATACTTACTTTAAATGACTTTGCAGATTTAGCTTCAGATGAACTTACCGGAACTTATGATGTAGTCAAAGGAGAGAAAGTCAAAATTAAAGGGTATTTAGAGGATTTTGCTTTAACTAAGCAGGAAGCAGATAACCTTATTATGAGTGCAAGAGATATAATTTATAAAAATTAAGAGATGATTAATGGACAAAAAGAAATTAAAGCTTTCAATATCTGGAAACACTAAAAAAACTATAACTAATATAGAACAAGCGAAATCTAATCCAAAAAATTCTGTAATTATTAATAATAATAAAAACTTTCAAAAAAAAAAGTTTTATAAATCTTCAGGACCATCAGACAAATATAATAAAAGTGGCCCAAGTTTTGGAGCAAAAAGAACTTCTCCAAATTTTTTTCCTAAGAAAGATTTATCAGATTTTGAAAAAAGAAAACTAGCCGAGCAAAGAGCAACAAAAAGATTAAAAGGAGATGTAAATAAAGACAATAATAAAGAAAAGACAAATATTAAGAAAAGGGAACTAAAATTGACAATCTCCAGGGCTTTGAGTGATGAGGACACTGGTGAAATTAGAGGACGAAGTTTAGCATCTATAAGACGTGCGAGACAAAAAGAAAATAGAACACTGTTTAAAGACGATAAACAAGAATTTAAGCCAATTAAAAGAGAAGTTTCTATTCCAGAAATTATTACAATTAGAGAGTTGGCAAATAGGATGAGCGAACAGTCTAGTAGCCTTATAAAACACTTATTAACAATGGGAGTTAAAGCAACCATAAATCATGCTATTGATGGTGATATTGCGGAGTACTTGGTAAAAGAATTTGGACACCATCCAATTAAAGAGGAAAAAGCCGAGGATATAATTAAAAAAATTGGGGAAACGAAAAAAGAAAATTTAAAGTCTCGTCCACCGATAGTCACTGTAATGGGACATGTAGATCATGGAAAAACTTCTTTATTGGATGTTTTAAGAGAGGCTAATGTTGTTGAAGGTGAGTATGGCGGAATTACTCAACACATAGGAGCTTATCAAATTAAAAAAAATTCAAATAAAATTACTTTTATTGATACACCTGGTCATGCTGCATTTACCGAAATGAGATCTAGAGGCTCTAAATTAACTGATATCGTGGTACTTGTGGTAGCTGCAGATGATGGTGTAAAACCACAAACAGTGGAGTCAATCAAACATGCAAAAGCAGCAAACGTGCCAATAGTTGTGGCGATAAACAAATGTGATTTACATGAAGCAGATCCACAAAAGATCAAAAATCAATTACTAGAACATGAATTGATAGCTGAGGATTTATCAGGTGATACTCTCATGATCGAAATTTCCACCAAAACAAAAAACAATCTAGATAAACTTATTGAGTCTGTGATATTACAAGCCGAGCTTTTAGATTTGAAAACTGAATATGATACAAAAGCCAAAGGCGTTGTATTAGAGTCAAAAATCGACATTGGAAGAGGTCCGGTTGTAAATACAATTATAACTTCAGGAAATCTAAAAAAGGGAGATTATTTTGTAAGTGGAAAGAAATGGGGAAAGGTAAGAGCCATCATAAATGATAAAGGACAAAATATTGATATAGCTGAGCCATCAACTCCTGTTGAAATTTTAGGAATTAATGGAGCATCTAATGCAGGTGATGATTTTGTAGTCTTATCAACAGAAAAAGAGGCAAAGAATTTGGCAGAGGCACGAGTGATCGAAGCTAAAGAGGGTATTAAAAACTTAAATTTTGCTACTAAAGATAACGCTTTTTCTAAAACAAATTTAGAGGAACTTAATATTATTGTTAAATCGGATGTTCACGGTTCAGCAGAAGCAATAAAATTTGCTTTATCAAATATTCATCATGAAGAAGTAAAAGCGAAAATATTATTGTCAGATATTGGGATGATTACAGAAACAGATGTAACCTTGGCTAAAGCTTCTGATGCTATATTGGTTGCTTTTAATGTGAAACCAAGCAAAGAAGCAAAAAAATTAGCTGAGAAAGAAAATATTACTATACAAACTTTTAATATTATTTACGAGCTAATAGATTTTATAAAAAATAAGATGTCAGGATTATTAACACCAGAAATAAATGAAGAAATTATAGGGACGGCTGAAGTATTAGATATATTTAAAGTTTCAAAAGTTGGAAAAATCGCTGGATCAAAAGTGCTAAATGGAGAGATAAATCAGGACTCTTTTGCCAGAGTTATAAGAGATGGCGCAATAGTTTTTAATGGTAAGGTTGGATCAATATTTAGAGAAAAAAATCAAGTTAAACAGGTAAATGCAGGCTTGGAATGTGGTATATCAGTTAAAGATTTTCATGACTTTCAAATAAAAGATATTATTGAAGCATATAAATCGAAATCAATAGAGAGACAAATACAATCATGAGTAAATTAGGTAAACCGATATCACAACGCCAGTTAAGAGTAGGGGAAATGATCAAGCAAGCTTTAAGTATGATTTTCTTACGAGAGGAGACAAAAATTTCAGACTTAGATACTAAATCTATAACTGTAACTGAAGTTAGAATGAGCCCAGATTTAAAAACCGCAAAAATTTTTATAATTCCTTTAGGAGGAAAAGATAAAGATAAAATAATAGATAAACTAAAAGAATTTTCATTTGTAATCAGGAAAGTATTATCCAAAAAAATAATGGTTAAATTCATGCCAAAACTATTTTTCGTTAATGATGATTCATTTGACTATGCCGAAAAAATAGAAAGTTTAATTAGGCAAACACAAAAATAAAATAAAATATGGAGAAAAAAATGAAAAACATAGCAAGACATGATAAAGATACAGGTTCATCTGAGGTGCAGATATCTCAGTTGACATCCAAAATTGAAAATTTATCTGAGCATATAAAAATGTTCAAAAAAGATAAACATTCATCTGTTGGTTTGATTAAAGCAGTAAATAAAAGAAAGAAATTACTCGATTATTTGAAAAAAAATAAGATGGAGACGTATAAAGAAGTAATTTCAAAGTTAAATTTAAGGAAGTAAATGTTTAAAGTAGTAAAAAAAGAGATAGAGATAGCTGGAAAAAAAATAAGTTTAGAAACAGGTAAAATAGCAAGACAGGCCGACGGGGCAATTATTGCTCAATGTGGTGAGACAGTTGTTCTAGCAACTGCGGTTGGAGCAAAAAAAGTAAATCCGGACATAGATTATTTTCCTTTGTCAGTAAATTATCAAGAAAAATATTATGCTGCTGGGAAAATTCCTGGTGGGTATTTCAAAAGAGAAGCTCGACCAACAGAAAGTGAAACCTTAATATCAAGATTAATTGATAGACCAATTAGACCATTATTTCCAAATGAATTTAAAAATGAAGTTCAGGTGCTACCAACTGTAATTTCTTATGATAAAGAAAATGAAGCCGATATTTTAGCTATAATTGCTTCTTCTGCAGCTTTATCAATTTCCGGAATGCCTTTTTTAGAACCAATTGGAGCATCAAGAGTTGGATTTATTGATGGTAAATATGTTTTAAATCCATCTAAAACTGATTTAAAAAACTCAAAATTAGATTTAGTTGTTGCGGGGACTAAACATGCAGTTTTAATGGTTGAATCCGAAGCAAGTGGACTTACAGAAGAAGAAATGTTAAATGCCGTTAAGTTTGGTCATGACGGATTTATACCTGTAATTAAAATGATCGATGACTTAGCAAAAGAATGTAAAAAAGCAGATTGGATTGTTGAGAAAAAAGATCTTTCGGATGTAAAGAAAAAGTTAGAAGTCGAATTTACAGAAAATTTAAAAAAAGCCTTTTCAATTCGAGACAAACAGGAGAGGTCAAATACGATTTCTGAAATTACTGATAAAGCTAAAAAACTTTATGAGGAAGACGAAAATATTACAGATTTAGATGTTAATTCTGAGCTAAAAAACTTAGAAAAAAATATTGTTAGAACAGACATATTAAAAAATAAAAAACGTATAGATGGACGAGGTTTATCAGATGTAAGACCAATTATGTGCGAAGTTGGAATACTTCCAAGAGTTCATGGGTCTGCACTATTTACAAGAGGGGAAACACAAGCAATTGTTACAACTACTCTTGGTACTTCAGATGATGAACAAAAAATTGAAAGTCTGGATGGAATGCAAAAAGAGAGATTTATGCTACATTATAACTTTCCACCTTTTTCAGTTGGAGAAACAGGAAGAATTGGAACCGGTAGACGAGAAATTGGACATGGTAAGCTAGCATGGAGAGCAATAAATTCATCTTTACCAAAAAAGGAATCTTTCCCTTACACTTTTAGAATAGTGTCTGAAATAACAGAATCTAATGGTTCTTCTTCCATGGCAACAGTTTGTGGAACTTCTTTAGCATTAATGGATGCTGGAGTTCCTATAAAGGAGCCAGTTGCAGGTATTGCGATGGGTCTTATAAAAGATGGTGAGGATTTTAGTGTACTATCCGACATTTTAGGTGATGAGGATCACTTAGGCGACATGGATTTTAAAGTTGCTGGAACTAAAGATGGAATAACCTCACTTCAAATGGACATCAAAATAACAGGTATTACATTTGAAATTATGGAACAAGCTCTAAAACAAGCTAAAGAGGGAAGAATACATATACTGGGTGAAATGAACAAAGCCCTTGCCAAGTCAAGAGATGATGTAGGTAAGCATACTCCTAAAATGGAAAAAATATCAGTTGATAAAAAAGATATCGCAACCGTAATAGGAAAAGGCGGAGCGACAATAAGAGAAATAGTTGAGTTGTCAGGTGCAAAAGTTGACATTAACGATGAAGGAATCGTAACTGTTGCAGCGCCTGATGAGGAAGCCAGAAATAAGGCTATGCAGATGATCAAAGACATAACTGCAAAACCTGAGATGAACAAAATTTATAATGGAAAAGTGATGAAAATTATGGAGTTTGGTGCATTTGTAAATTTCTTAGGAAAACAAGATGGTCTTGTGCACATCTCAGAATTAGCTGAAAAAAGGGTAGCCAAAGTAACCGATGTTGTTAAAGAAGGTGACGCTGTCAAAGTTAAAGTAATAGGTTTTGATAGAGGAAAAGTTAAATTATCGATTAAACAGGCTATAATTTAATTAAATGTCATACCTAATAAAGCTTAAAGAAAACCTGTATAAACATAAATATGGAAAATATTTATTATTTGGTAGTTTAACTTTTTTTTTTATTAAAGGGTTAGTATGGCTTGTTATTTTTATTGCAGTTGGTTTGGGTTTCACCAACTACTTTTAAATAAAAATAGCTGACACTTTATATTCTATAATTTCCTTATACTTAAAGAAATGCTTGCATCGTCCTCATAAATAGAAATTAATTTGAAGTTACGCAGATTAGAATATAAAATTTTCTTGATTTCTGTTAAAGAATATCTTGGATTATTTGAAAACCAATCATAATTAGAGCTTACTGATAAATCAAAGTTTATTTTTGGGTCATACCAAGCTCTAAAAGAGTTGTAGTGAAAAAATA
>CACOZH010000027.1 GCA_902631595.1 uncultured Pelagibacteraceae bacterium
AATAAAGCTAACCCAAATAATGTTAAATTCATTATTCCTGATATTAAATTTCTTAAATCTCCACAAAAAAACGAAAAAACTGCCAAAAAAAATGAAGATATAAACGAAAGTTACTTAGAAAAAGTTTTAATGGATTTTGGTGTTGAAGGCAAAATAAAAAAAATTAATTATGGACCTGTAGTAACACTTAACGAATTTGAACCTGCGGCCGGCGTTAAAGTCTCCAAAATTATAAATTTATCTGAAGATATTGCTAGAAATACAAGTTCTGAATCAGCTAGAATTTCAATCATACCAGGTAGCAATACTATCGGAATAGAGTTACCTAACCTTGCAAGAGAAAATGTATATCTAAGTGAGGTTATAAATGATGTTCAATTTAAAAAAAGGGAAATAAAACTTCCAATTGCTTTGGGCAAAAGTATATCAGGTAAACCGATCATAGGTGATTTAAGTTCAATGCCACATCTATTAATTGCTGGAACCACTGGATCTGGAAAATCAGTTTGTATTAATACCATTATTTTATCTCTTATTTACAGACATGCCCCTGATAAGTGTAAATTTATTTTAATTGATCCTAAAATGTTAGAATTATCTACATATGAAGGAATTCCAAATTTATTGTGTCCCGTAATAACAGAGGCAAAAAAGGCCGCATCGGTTTTAGGTTGGGTAGTTAAGGAGATGGAAAATAGATATAAATTAATGACTAAAGTAGGTGTGAGAAATATTGACGGTTATAATTCCAAGCATAAAACATTTATGCCTTATATAGTTGTCGTGGTTGATGAGATGTCAGATCTAATGCTAGTTTCAGGAAAAGAAATTGAAAATTATATTCAAAAATTATCGCAAATGGCCAGGGCGGCAGGAATTCATATTATTATGGCTACACAGAGACCAAGTGTTGACGTCATAACTGGAACAATTAAAGCAAATTTTCCAACTAGAATTTCATTTCAAGTATCTTCAAAAATTGACAGCAGGACAATTCTTGGTGAACAAGGTGCTGAACAATTATTAGGTAAAGGGGATATGTTATTTATGTCATCAGCGAATAAAATAACTAGAATACATGCTCCATTTGTCACAGAAGAAGAAATAGAAAAAATAAACAATTTTTTAAGATCCCAAGCAGAACCTGACTATGTGGAGGAAATTTTAGAGTTTTCTGAAGATATGCATAAAGAGTCGATCGAATCTGAGGAAAATGATAAAGATGAACTATACCAAAGTGCTATAAATATAGTTAAAAATGAGGGAAAAGCTTCTACCTCATTGCTACAGAGAAAGCTACAAATTGGCTACAATAGAGCAGCTAGAATTATTGATATGATGGAAGAAAATGGAATAGTAAGTAAAGCAAACCATGTTGGCAAAAGAGATATTCTTAAATGAAAATTATATTATTTTTTTTTACAATTTTTTTTTTTATTCAGACAACTGTAAAAGCCTCTAATAAAGAAAATATAGTAAAAAAATTAAGTACAATAAATAATTTAAGTTTTAATTTTATTCAAACAATTGGTGAAAAAGACGAAGAAGGTGAGTGTGTTATTAAATATCCAAAAAAAATTTTTTGCAAGTACAAAAAGAGAAATAATAAAATTATAGTATCAAATGGAAATAGTTTGGTAATTAAGAGTAAAAAACAATACTACAGATATCCAATTAAAACTACTCCTTTTGAATACCTTTTAGATAAGAAATTTTTAATTGAAAAAATAAATTCTTCAGAATTGAATGAAATTGAAAATAAGTATTTATTCATTCAGATTGTTGAGAATAATAATAATATAAATGTTTTTTTTAATAAAAAAAATTTTACGTTAGTAGGTTGGCAAGTTGAAGATGTTTATCAAAACTTATCTGTTACCTATATTTTTGACACCTCTATTAATAAAAACATAGATGAAAAAATATTTAGACTTCCTTTAAACGATTAGGTTATATTTATATTAATAGTTTCTTCTTTAAATATAGTCATCCCTCTTTTTAAGTAATTCTTGAGTGCGTTTTTGTGATCTAATGTGCATGTGTGCACCCATACTCTTTTGTGATTTTTATCGAAGCATATTTTAATAGCTTCTGATAATAAATATCCACCCAATTTTTGACCGATATACTGGTCTAACAAACCAAAATAAGCAATTTCTGCACTATTATTTTTTTCGTCTTTAATTATTTCAAAATATCCAGCTAAGTCCGTATTTAATTTTAATATGTAGGTGTGAACATCTTTATTTTCTAGGTATGACATCCATTTTAAATTGTCCCAAACTAATCTATCTACCCATCTATGTTTTTTTCCTATATTCTTATAAAAAAACTTATTTAGTTCAATATTAGGTGGACTAATTTTTTCTATTATCAAATTTTGTTTTGGGGATATTACTTCGTTTAAATTTTTAATTGAATTTATTTCTAGGTAATATCTATCTACTTTCAAAACTATTCAACCATTTTGCCAATTTTTTCTCCACCAAATAGGTGGAAGTGTAGATGTGGGACTTCTTGCCCACCATATTCACCAATATTCGATAAAGCCCTATAGCCATTTCCAGTATCAAAGGAAATTTGAAGTTTTTTTGCAACCGTATTTATACCCTTTAATAAACCCACAATTTCTTCCGACGATGCATTATTGCTAAAGTCGTCTAGATTAACATACTTACCTTTTGGAATTACTAAAACATGAATCTTTTTCTGTGGGTTTATGTCATAAAAAGACAAAATGTATTCATCTTCATAAACTTTTTTACAAGGTATTTCACCTCTTAAAATTTTAGCAAATATATTTTGATCATCATACTTCATATTAAATTTTTTCTAAGACAGATTTAACAGTGTCACCCATTACAGATGGATTTTTCGATATAATAACTCCACATTCTTTTAAGATTTCGACTTTTTCTATTGCACTTTCGCCATATGCAGAGACTATAGCTCCTGCGTGACCCATAACTCTTCCTTTTGGAGCGGTTAATCCAGCTATATAGCCAATCACAGGTTTTTTCATGTTTGCTTTTGCAAATTCCCCTGCGGCAACTTCTTGGGGCCCTCCAATTTCTCCTATCATTAAAATAGCATCTGTCTCATTATCAGTTTCAAATTTTTCAATTATGTCTCTAAAGGAACTGCCGTTAATTGGATCACCTCCAATTCCAACACTTGTTGATATACCAATATTCAAGTTTTTCATTTGTTGTGCAGCCTCATATCCTAATGTTCCTGATCTGCTAATAATTCCAACTCTACCTTCTTTATAAATGTGGCCGGGCATAATTCCTAGCATAGACTTGCCAGGACTTATAATGCCAGCGCAGTTTGGACCAACGAGAGTCATTTTTTCATTTTTTGAATATCTTTTCATGTATCTTTTGATCCTAATCATGTCATGAGATGGAATTCCGTCAACAATTGCTACACAAGTTTTAATTCCTGCGTCTGCTGCTTCCATTGCTGAGTCTGCCGCAAAAGCTGGGGGAACAAATAATATTGATGCTGTAGCTCCAGTATGTTTTACAGCATCTTTGACAGTGTTAAACACTGGTCTATCCAAATGTTTTTGACCACCCTTACCTGGGGTTACGCCACCTACAACATTCGAACCATACTTTATCATTTCCTCTGCATGAAAAGTTCCCATTTTACCTGTAAAACCTTGAATTAAAATTTTTGTATTTTTTTCAATTATAACTGCCATTTATTTCAATGCCGCAACCGCTTTATTTGCTGCATCCTCCAGCGTGTTAGCCTCTATGTAATTTAATTTACTTTCTTGTAAAATCTTATTCCCCTTCTCAACATTTGTTCCTGCTAGTCTTATTACCAAAGGAACTTTAATCTCTATTTTTTCTAATGCTTGGACTATTCCCTCTGCTACCCAATCACATCTATTGATACCAGCAAAAATATTAACAAGAATTACTTTTACTTTCTTATCCATTGTAATTAGTCTAAAAGCCTTTACTATTTTTTCGGGTGTTGCGCCTCCACCAACATCTAAAAAGTTAGCTGGTTCTCCACCTGCAAGTTTGATCATGTCCATTGATGCCATTGCTAATCCAGCGCCATTAATAATATTTCCAATATTTCCATCCAAACTAACGTAATTTAAACCTCTGTCAGAGGCATAAACTTCTTTTTCATCCTCTTGTGTTTTATCTCTTAATTCAGATACTTTATCTCTTCTAAACATTGCATTATTGTCAAAACTCATTTTACAGTCTAACGCCAATATTTGTTTTTGTTTAGAAATAACTAATGGATTTACTTCAACCATTGTTGCATCTAACTCACTAAAAGCTTTGGCACAACCTATTATGGTTTCTGAGGCTCTTCTTATTAATTCTGGCTCAATTCCTAATCCAAATGCAAGCTCTCGAGCCTGAAAGCTTTGTATACCAACTGCGACTTCTATTTTAGATCTGATAATTGATTCTGGCTTTTCTTTAGCAATTTCCTCAACGCTCATTCCACCCTCTGTAGAGGCCACAACCATAATGCTTTCAGAACTTCTGTCAAAAACTAACCCAAGATACAATTCTTTTTCAATATCTGTCGCCTCTTCGATATAAATTCTGTTTACTATTTTACCCTCAGGACCTGTTTGATTAGTAACTAATTTTTTTCCTAAAAGTCTGTCTGTTGCTTGAGCAACTTCAAGGGGAGAATTGCAAACAACTACTCCGCCTGCCTTTCCCCTTGCACCAGAATGAATTTGTGCTTTTACAACCCACTTAGATCCACCGATTTCTCTTGCTTTGTTCTCTGCAGTCTCAGGACTATAGACGATACCTCCTCTCGGGATTGTAACTCCAAAACTAGCTAAAATTTCTTTTGCTTGATATTCGTGTATATCCATAACTATTTTTTATTAATCAATTTATCAATGTTGACAATATTTTCCGCCATTCTCGCAGATGCAGCATCAATCATTCTTCCATCTAATTGCGCTGCTCCTTTTCCTTCTTTGGCAGCTTTACCTAATTCCTCTAAAATTCTTTTTGCTTTATTTACTTCTGTATCTGGTGGTGAAAAAACTTTATTTGCTAATTCTATTTGAGATGGATGTATTGCCCACTTTCCTTCTATTCCAATTGCTGCACCTCTTTTTGCTGCTGCAATATATGCGTCTGGGTCATTAAAATCTCCAAATGGACCATCAATAGCCCTAAGTCCATAAGCTCTGCACGTCATCACCAATTCTGAAAGCCCATGATGCCATTGATCCCCTGGGTAATCTGGATTTAATCCACCTATTACAACAGTTCTTGCTCTTAAACTTGCAGCATAATCGGCGACACCAAAATGCAATGCCTCTAATCTTTCACTCGATTTTGCAATTTCTTTGATGTTAGACATCCCAAGCGCTGTTTCAATTAAACACTCTATACCAATTTTATTTTTTAATTTTTTATTTGTTTCAATTTGTGAAAGCATACAGTCAACCATGTAAACATCACTTTCGGTTCCAGCTTTTGGGACTAATATTGTATCTATATTTTCTCCAGACTGTTCTACTATTTCTACTAAATCACTATACATGTAATGTGTGTCTAAACTATTTATTCTGACAGATATTGTTTTTCCTTTTTCTCTCCAATTCATTTCATTAAGAGCTTTAATTACATTTGCACGCGCTGACACCTTATCGTTTGGAGATACAGCATCCTCAAGATCCAAGAAAATATAATCAGCCTCTGAGTTTAGAGCTTTTTCAAACATTTTTGGCGATGATCCTGGTACCGCTAATTCACTTCTTTGCAATCTTGATCTTGCAGGTTTATAGAATTTATGGCTCATTTATACAAAAAGTATATATTTAATTGTCAAAATAAAATACTTATAAAAAGAATAAATATATTTTGTATATATGGATAAATTATTATTTACCCTTTAGAACTCCGTATTTACTAAAATTGTACCATGCTCTTTCATGAAAATAATAAAGAAACATCTTAGTCAATACCTCGATCCCAGCTATAGTTCCAGCCCAATCAAATTTACCTGTAATTAACCATGCTATTAGAAATGTATCTAAACTAGCTATAATTCTCCAAGTGATAGTTTTTGCTAAGTGTCTTTTTTTTTCTACGTGTTTCATAATTGCCTCCTAAATTTTACTTTTGTCTTTTTTTTAGTTCCGCAACTACGTCCTCCATCTTAATATCATAAGCTTCCAACATAACAACCAAATGATAAAAAACATCTGCAGCTTCATGAATTTTGTTTGAATTTTCATTTACTGCCTCAATAAGTTCATTTATTTCTTCAATGACTTTCTCTTTAACTAAAGTTTTATCCTTAAGTAGCCGGTTCGTATAAGAACCCTCAATTGGTTTAGCCTTTCTCTCTCTAGCAAGTAAAACAAGATCTTCTAAAACTTTAAACATATTAAATTCTAACAGGAATATTTTTTGAAGCTAGATATTGCTTTGCCTCAGTTAATGAATATGTGCCATAATGAAATATAGAAGCCGCAAGAACTGCACTTGCACCTGACTTTATTCCATCAACTAAGTGGTCTAATGTTCCTGCACCACCGGATGCGATTACCGGTATATTGACCATTGATGATATTTGTTTCATAAGATCAATGTCATATCCCGATTGAGTTCCATCTCTGTCCATCGAAGTGACTAGGAGCTCTCCTGCCCCACATTTTTCCATTTTTGTCGCAAATTTCATAGCATTTATTCCTGTTGAGTTTCTTCCTCCATGAGTAAAGATTTCCCAACCTTTCTCATTTTTTTTTGCATCAATTGCAACAACTATGCATTGTGATCCAAACTTGAGTGAACTTTCTTCTACTAATTTTGAATTTTCTACTGCAGCAGTATTTATAGATACTTTATCTGCGCCACAATTAAGTAGTTTGCTAATATCATTTACATTTCTGACACCACCACCAACTGTTAAGGGCACAAAACATTTTTTAGAAGTTTCCTCAACAACTTTGTAAATGGTTTCTCGGTTTTCATTTGAGGCAGTAATATCTAAGAAACAAATTTCATCTGCACCACCATCACTGTAAATTCTAGCTTGTTCAACTGGATCCCCCGCATCTTTGAGATCTACAAAATTTATACCTTTTACAACTCTACCGTTTTTAACATCTAAACATGGTATAATTCTATTTTTAAGCATTTTTAAAAAAACATCCTATAAAGAAAATTTACACTTACTAAACATAATATTATTACAACGAGATAGAGACTTAAATAATCGAATGAATTCATTAATTAATCTCCTTTGATAATTCCTCCAATTTAATATCTCCATCATATATTGCCTTCCCTACTATTATTCCTTCAATATTATTCAGTTCTCTTGCTTTTGTAATATCATTTATAGAAGAAACTCCCCCAGATATAACTACTGGACAGGTAGAATTATCTGCTACTTTCTGAGTTTCCTTAAAATTTGGACTTTGCTTGGTTCCATCACGATTAATATCAGTATAAATTAATCTAGAAAATCCATAATTATTTACTTCCTTAAGATAATCCAAAGTAGCTTGATTTGAATTTTCTTTCCAACCAGAGACGGATAAATATCCATCCTCAGCATCTAAGCCCAAAGCAATTTTATTAGGGAACCTCTGACATGCTTCCTTTAAAAAATTTTTATCTTTTATTGCCGCACTTCCTAAAATAACTTTTTCAACTCCTGCATCTGTATATTTTTTAATACTCTCAAAGTTTCTTATACCTCCGCCTATCTCAACTTTAAGATCAAATTTAGAAACTATATCCTTGATAATATTTAAATTTACCGTCTCTCCTGTAAGCGCACCGTCTAAGTCAACAATATGTAAATTTTTGAAACCATAATCTTTATATTTGCCAGCTTGTTCAACTGGCGACATTTCGTACTCAGTTTTGTTATCGAAATCTCCTTTAACTAATCTTACACATTTCTTATCTTTAATATCTATTGCAGGAAATATTTTCATTTATAATTTTATAAAGTTATTGATAATTTCCAGCCCCATCTTGTCACTTTTTTCTGGATGAAATTGGGTTCCAAATATATTTTCTTTTTCTACTGCACAAACTATAT
>CACOZH010000028.1 GCA_902631595.1 uncultured Pelagibacteraceae bacterium
TTTGAAAAAGGTGGTTTATCTGGAAAACCAATAGAAGAAAGGTCAAATTTGTTAATCAAAGAATTTTATAAAATTTTTAATGATAAAATAAAAATAATTGGAGTAGGAGGAGTTGACTCAGGTAAAAGTGCATATGAAAAGTTTATTTGTGGCGCTAGTTATATTCAATTATATACTGGTATGGTTTATCAAGGACCCAATATAGTTAATAAAATTTCAGAGGAACTTGATGATATTTTAAAATCTGAAGGAATCAAAAATATTGGGGAAATAGTAGGATCCAAGTAAATATAAACTTGACTGAAAACTATAGCTGAAATATACCTCTCAAAAAAATTATGTCTAAAAAATGTGAACTTACAGGAAAAATACCTCTAAGAGGTCATAATGTTAGCCATGCTAACAATAAGACTAAAAGAAGATTTTTACCGAATCTTAAAAAAGTTAGATTTAAAAGCGAGTCTTTGAAAAAGTCACTTAAGCTAACTGTTTCAAATGCTGGCATGAGAACGGTAGATAAAAAAGGAAGCTTTGATCAGTTTTTGATAGCAGCAAAACAAAAAAATTTATCTCCTAGACTAAAAAAAATTAAAAAAATTCTTTTAGCAAATAACGCATAGTTCAATACATTTTGATTAGTATGAATAGAACTATCTTAATATTATCAGTCATTATGGGCATAATCGTTCTTGCCTCTAACTATTTAGTTCAATTTCCAGTTCACTATTATGGATTGTCAGAGATACTAACTTACGGTGCATTTACTTACCCAGTTGCGTTTTTAATTACAGATCTTGCTAATAGATCATTTGGAAAAAAAGTAGCAAAAAAAATAGTTTATTTTGGATTCTTTCTTGGAATTTCATTTACTTTATTTTTCTCTACAAATTTCTCAGATTTAATTTCAATAAGGATCGCGATTGGATCAGGAACAGCTTTTATTGTTTCACAAAGAATTGATGTTTTTGTATTTGATAAACTAAGAAATAAAAATTGGTTTATTCCACCTTTAGCATCTTCAGTAAATGGCTCTATTTTGGATACTTTCTTATTTTTCTCTATAGCGTTCTATGCAACTGGCATTCCATGGTTTACACTGGCCTTAGGAGATTTAGCAGTCAAATTGTTAGTTGCATTAATAATGTTAGTACCATTTAGAATGTTACTTAAAACATTTAAACCAGTTTAATTTATTTCAGCAAAAATTTGTATGACAATATCTTATAAACTAACTTTGCTACTAAAAAATTGTAACTATTAAAACCTTTTATTGGTGCTAACTCGTTCACGTCTGCACCAACAACTCGGGAATTTTTGCACGCAATTTTGATAATCTGTAAAGCTTCATTCCAAAGTATGCCACCTGGTTCAGGAGTTCCAGTAGCAGGCATAATACTTGAGTCTAATCCATCTACATCAAATGTAATATAAACATTCTTATTTTTTATTTGTTTCTGAAATTTTTTTAAATTCCATTTATATTTGTCTTTAGCCCAATAAATGGTTATTCTTTTTTTATTCTTATTTAATATTGGAATTTCGTCTGCTGAAATGTTCCTAATCCCAAATGATACAACCGATACATTTTTATAATCAATACATCTCTTTATTGCTGATGCATGTGAAAACTTTTCGCCCTCATAACTCTCTCTTAAATCTGCATGCGCATCTATATGTAAGATAGTTATTTTTTTGTATTTTTTTACAAAAGGCTTTATACATCCTGGTGTAATCGAGTGTTCTCCTCCTAATGTAATTGGGAAAAGCTTTCTATCTAATATTTTTTTATTAATTTCACTAATTTGATTAATTGCTTCTTTAATACCTTTTTTAATTTTAACTGGTTTAAGTGTTTTAATTCCAATCATCTTGAATGGTTCACATTTTAATTCTTCGTCGTATAATTCAACCTGATGAGAAGCCTTTATAATTTCTTTAGGCCCGTTTTTCGTCCCTCCACCATAACTAACAGTTTTTTCTAATCCAAAGGGTATTACAATTGTTTTTTCTTTAATATTGAATTTATTATCAATTCCTAAAAATCCTTGTTTATCTGATAAGTAATTCAATTTATTAACCAAATATTTTTGAAAAATTTTTTCTCTCTCTGTTTTTCCATATTGCTTTATGATAAGCGTCACTAGCGATTAGAGGAAGAACACTAGTAGCTTCTGCAAAAACCATTTGTTCTTTTGTAACATCTACTTTCCCCCATGAACTTGCCTCCTTTAAAGTTGAGCTACTACAAGCACCATCTCGAGAATCGGCAACTGTAATTTGGATTGCATATTTATGCATTTCGACATTTTTACCTAGAAGCTCGGCACAAATAACGGTATCTTGGATAAAGTTTTTTGGAACTCCCCCTCCAATCATAAATAACCCTGATCCTTTTGATTTTATTTTAATTTCAGTTAATTCTCTAAATTCTCTAATTGAGTCTATGGTGATATGTTTTTTTGGATTTCTTTCTTGATGCATAACTAAACCAAATCCAGCGCTTGAGTCTGTAAAAGCTGGACAGAATATTGGTACATTGTTATCGTAAGCAACTTCAATTAAAGAATTTTTCTTTTTTGCTTTTTTCTTTAAATATTTTCCAATTTCAAGAATAAACTCTCTTGATGTATAGCTTTTAGGCTCAAGGCTATCTGCTATTTCACCAATTATTTTATCACACATTTGAAGCTCATCTTCATCAATATAAGTATCATAAATTCTATCTATATAATTATCTCTTAACTCACCGTCATTTTGAAATTGTGATCCCTGGTAATGTTTAAAACCTAATGCTTCAAAAAAATCCATGTCTATAATAGATGCTCCCGTAGCAACAATTGCATCTACCATATTATATTTAACCATATCCCTGTAGACATGCATGCATCCAGCAGCAGATGTTGATCCAGCTAAAGTAAGAAAAATAGTACAGTCTTTGTCTTTCAACATTTCATTATATATTTGTGCTGCATTCGCTGTTTCTCTAGAAACAAAAGACATTTTTTCCATTGATGAAATAATTTTTCTTGAGTCGAAAGAGGTTATATCTATATGCTCAACTGGCTTATTTAAAAATTCTTTTTTACTGTTGTGTCCTGGATTTTTTTTTTTTGACATTTATGCAACAAGAAACTGATTTTTTGTTTCTTGACTATATAATGACATTATTGGGCTATCTTCAACTTCAAAAATTTCATCTGAGAAAAAACCATTAAATTGTGTTCTAAAAGTTAAACCGTAAGCACCAAGTTGACCCAATTCGATATAATCATTTTCTTTAATGTTGTTTGGTAGCAAGAAAGGTCCCTTCATATAATCCATACTGTCACAAGTTGGACCATAAAAATCAAATGATGTTAATTTTTTAGAAATTATTCTTCCATTAGTTATAAGTTTTGTTGGAAATACTATATTTGGAACTCCACCATCAAAAAGAGTACCATAAGTACCATCGTTAATATATAGTTTTTGTTTCTTTCTTAAATTTACACGTACAACTGTTGATCCACTTTCAGCAACAATAGCTCTTCCAGGTTCACAGAGTACTTCCGGCATTTTTTCAAATTTAAGTTTTTTTAAGGAATTTTTAATTTCTTTAAAATAATTTTCTAAACATTGAGGGACCAAGTCTGGATAAATTGTTGGGAATCCCCCTCCAACATTTATATAATTAGGAACAATCTTAGTTCGTTTGATAATATTTCCAATTTCACTTATACCTTTAGAATAGGATATAGGATGCATGCACTGTGATCCAACATGAAAACTTAAACCTACTTTTTTTGAATTCGCTTTAGCTAACCTTAATAATCCCGCAGCTTCAGATGGTAATGCTCCAAATTTTTTTGATAAATCTATTTCAGCATGTTCGTTTGACACAGCAACTCTAACAAACAAATTTAGGTCTTTAGCATTTTTAGTACATTCTAAAATTTTAATTAATTCTTCTTTAGTATCCAATGAGAAATCTTTTACTCCATATTTGAAATAAGCCTCCTTTATATTTTCTCTACTCTTGACTGTATGCATGTAGCTACAATGTAAATTTGGATCTAATTGTTTTATTGTTTTGATCTCGTCAACTGATGCAACATCAAATTGCTTAATTCCACTTTGTATAATAGTCTTTA
This sequence comes from uncultured Pelagibacteraceae bacterium, assembly GCA_902631595.1. Taxonomy (GTDB): domain Bacteria; phylum Pseudomonadota; class Alphaproteobacteria; order Pelagibacterales; family Pelagibacteraceae; genus Pelagibacter. The sequence goes on from CACOZH010000028.1 coordinate 4,131, forward strand.
AAACTTCTCTGTTAGGATTGGTCTTTACTGCATAAAGTATTTTTCCAGGAAACTTGTTTTGGAAGAACTTTGAGGCGACTTGTATAGATTTCTTTCTTATACAATAAACTGGTTTATCAGGTTGTAGTTGACTAATTAATTCGTCAACTGATTTAAATTTTTTCATATATTGCTCCCCAAAAAAAATTTAACAAAAAAAATTCGCATATTTACTATGCGAATTGTCAATAATCGACCATTTATGAGATATAGAGGGCATTGTAAAGTTAAATCTTCCCTTGAAATTAATTTTATCCACCCCATATAGATGCCATGAATATGGATGTAGATATGAAAAAAATAACTGATTTTAGCAATAAAAACTTACTTCTGGTAGATGATGATAGTCCATTTAGAGAGAGATTAGCTAGGGCGATGGAAAAAAAAGGTTTTCAAGTTTCACAAGCAGAGAGTGTAAAAAAAGGTATAGAATCAGTTAAACAATCATGCCCAGGATTTGCTGTGGTAGATTTAAGACTTGGTGATGGCAATGGACTAGAGGTTGTAAAAGAAATTAAAAAATTAGGTCCTGAAAGCAGAGTAATTATGTTAACTGGTTACGGAAATATTCCAACAGCAGTTGCTGCAGTAAAAGATGGCGCAATAGATTATTTAGCAAAACCAGCTGATGCAGAGGACGTTGAAAAAGCCCTTCTAGCAGATCCAAATAAAAAAGCTCCACCTCCAGAAAACCCAATGTCAGCTGATAGGGTCAAATGGGAACATATTCATAGAGTTTTTGAACTTTGTAACAGGAATGTATCTGAAACTGCAAGAAGACTTAAAATGCACAGACGAACTCTTCAAAGAATTCTATCTAAAAGATCACCTAAATAAATTTTCTAAATTTAACTAATTTTTCAGCAGACATAGCTAAAATAGCAATCTTGAAAAATTCCGCTAAAATGAAATTTTTGATACCCCACACATATGCTATCTCCCAACCTGCTAAATAAGCTAACCAAGGCACACCTACTAAATAAATTGAAGAAATCGATAATAAAATGAGTAAAAATTTAACAAATATATTTTTATTTAAATTTACAAAACCTGCAATAAAAACAGAAATTATAAATCCTACGAGATACCCGCCAGTTGGACCTATCATATAACTTATTCCAATTCCTTTTTCAGGAGTTCCCGCAAATACTGGAAGTCCTATCGCGCCCTCAAACAAATAAGCTAGAATTGTAAGAATACCCAGTCTCCATCCTAAAGTTATACCAATTAAAACAACCACAAAAGTCTGCATTGTCATTGGAACAGGATAAAATGGAACTTTAATTTTTGCAGAAACAGTTAAAAGCAAAGTTCCAAAAATAATTAATGATATTTTCTTTAAAATATTTGATGTTTCTATCTTTTTAGCTATTTCCATTTAATCATATTACAATTTTTTGAGTAATCTTACAAATATATCTTAATAAATTATTTGATCTGTAGATATATAGTATATTTAGTATAAAATTAATTTACACTAAATATGTTGAAAATTAATAAAAAAGATCATTACTATTTAATTGATGGCTCAGGTTATATTTTTAGAGCATATTACGCACTTCCACCTCTAACTAGAAAAAGTGATGGTTTGCCTGTTGGAGCAGTTAGTGGTTTTTGCAATATGTTATTTAAACTTTTAGAAGATGCTAAATCAGTTGACAACAAAGAGAGGCCAACTCACTTTGCTGTAATTTTCGATTCTGCTAGAAAGAATTTTAGAAATGAAATTTATTCTGATTATAAAGCCAATAGATCTGATGCACCGGAAGATTTAATACCTCAATTTGATTTTATTAGAAAATCAGTATTAGCATTTAGCTTACCTTCTGTTGAACAATTAAATTACGAGGCGGATGATTTAATCGCAACTTATGTTGAAAAAATAATTAAAGTTGGGGCTAAAGCAACAATTGTTTCGTCAGACAAAGATCTCTTGCAACTTCACGGAAAAAATACAAGAATTTTTGATCCCATGAAAAACAAGTTTCTAGGCATTGAGGATATAAATAAAAAGTTCGGAGTTAAACCTGAACAAATTATTGATGTGCAAGCTTTAGCTGGTGATGCAAGCGATAATGTTCCAGGTGTACCAGGAATAGGTATTAAAACTGCATCTGAATTAATTAATACCTTTGGAACTCTTGAGAATCTATTAAAACAAGCACATACAATTAAACAAAACAAGAGAAGAGAAACTCTTCTTGAAAATAAAGATAAAGCAATAATTAGTAAAAAACTTGTAACATTAAAAAAAGATGTTCCAGTTAAAGACAAACTGGAAGATTTTATTCTTAAAGACGTGAATAAAGAAAAGCTTTACTCATTTTTAAGAGAAATGGAGTTTAATAGACTTCTAAGCTCAGCTATTTCAACTTATGGTGAAATTAATTTTAATGAAAGTATTCAAAATAAAAACTTAACTAAAAATGAGAATAGTGAAATCTCTAAAAAAAATTATTTTTTATTCAACAATGAGAAAGAGATTGAAAATTGGCTTAAGGAAGCTGACGAAATAGGAGAATTTGCAATTGACACTGAGACAAACTCTTTAGATGCCCACCAAGCAAATCTAGTTGGAATTTCTTTATGTTATAAACCTGGTCATTCAGGTTATATTCCTTTGGCTCATAAGTCTGGAAAAAATTTAGACACATCAAAAGTTTTAAAAATTTTAAAACCATATTTAGAAGATAAAAGTTTAAAAAAAATTGGACAAAATATAAAATTTGATTACATAATTTTTTATAAAAGAGGTATAAGGATAAATTCAATAGAGGACACAATGCTAATGTCCTACGTTTTAGATGCTGGCAAAAATAGACATAATTTAGATACACTTGCACAAATTCATTTAAATCATAGAAATATCTCTTTTAAAGATCTTGTTGGCACAGGAAAAAAACAATTAAATTTTAGTGAAGTAGATATAGCTGTAGCAAAAGATTATGCTGCTGAAGATACAGATATTACTTATAGATTATACCAAATCTTTTTAGAAAACTTAAGAACAGAAAAACTTTTACAAATTTACGAAAATTTCGAAAAACCAATGGTTAAA
>CACOZH010000029.1 GCA_902631595.1 uncultured Pelagibacteraceae bacterium
GAAGCTGTCGTGTTTTATACCAATACTTTTTAAATTATTTTTAATTAATTTTAATGCTTCAGCAATTGATAAAGTAGTTAACTCTTCTGAAATTTTATCAAAATCGTTAAAATCCATCTGTTCATTTGTATTAATTATATTTTTTGCAAAATTGATTAAATAATCGCCAGGGTATAAATCCTCATTTTCATGAGGAAATGGATCTAAAAAAACAATTTCTCTTATTCGAAAGTAAACAGATTTGGCAAAATTTCTTATTTGATTTCCATAATCATTTACATAATATTCTTTTGTAACTTTGTGTTTATTAAATAATAATATATTAGATATTACATCTCCTAATATAGCGCCCCTACAGTGTCCAACATGTAATGGTCCTGTTGGATTAGCTGAAACAAATTCAATTAAATAATTATTTTTTTTTTCTTTTTCATTTATCCCAAAGTTTTTTGAATTTTTATTAACTTCTCGCACAAAATTTGTCCAGAAAATAGGTTTAAATTTTATATTAATGAATCCTGGATTAACTATAGAAATATCGCTAATTAATTTATCATTTTTTTTTAAATGGTATGACAAAATTTCTGCCAATTGACTTGGAGATTTATTGTTAAGTTTAGATAAAACCATTGCAGCATTAGTTGAAATATCAGAATTAAATTTTGACGGAGGTATCTCTGCATTTATTCCATCAAGACTTTTAGGCGTAACTATTTCACCATTTTTTGATAATTCTAATAATATTTTTTTAATTTTATCTAAATAGTTTTCAAAAATATTCATTTAAAACTTTTGTAAAGATTAATTGCATATCTATCTGTCATTCCTGATATAAAATCTGAAATTGCCCTGTAATTATTGTTTTTAACTTGCTCATTAAAAATAAATTTTTTTGGATTTTTTTTAATTTTATTAAATAAGAATTTTATAATCAATTTTCCCTCGTTATTCTTTTTTAATACATTTTTATTATTGTACATTTTAGTTTTTAAAAAATATCTGATTTCGTGCTCAGAATTTTTAATTTTATCTGAAAAATTTACTATTGGAACATTTGTTTTGTTAACATCTTTGTAGGTTTTGATATTATAATTGATTAAATTTTTTTTTGTATTCTTTATAAGATCTTTTATCATGAAATCTATTGAGTCTCTTATAATTTGATATGTTGCAGTTTTATAATTTTTTTTATTAATAAATTTTTTATATTTTTTGTAAATATCTCTAAAGAAATAAATTTCAACTAATTCTTCTAATTTAAATAGATTTGCATTTATCCCATCTTGTATATCATGATTATTATAAGCTATATCATCAGAGATGGCTGAAATCTGAGCTTCAAGCGATGGATAATTGTGAAAATTAATCATATTCTTAAAATTTTTAATTCCAATCAAATTATTTACTAGTTTTAAGTTTTTGACTGGGCCATTGTGTTTAACGAGTCCTTCCAAGGTTTCTATTGAAAGATTTAAACCTTTAAATCGGAGATATTTATTTTCCAAAAACATAACTATTCTTAATGTTTGTAAATTATGGTCAAATCCTCCGTGTCTATCCATTTGTTCGTTTAAGGATTCCTCTCCAGCATGACCGAAAGGAGTGTGTCCTAAATCGTGTGCTAAGCTTATCGTTTCTACTAAATCTTCATTTAGCTTAAGGTATCTTGCTATAGATCGAGCTATTTGTGCAACTTCCATAGAATGGGTTAGTCTTGTTCTATAATGATCTCCCTCTGTATTAACAAAAACTTGTGTTTTATGTTTTAATCTTCTGAATGAGGCGCTATGGATTATTCGATCTCGATCTCGTTGAAAGGGAGTTCTATATTTTGATACAGGTTCTTTAAAAACTCTACCTTTGCTTTTAAATAAACCAATCATTGAGTATTTTTTCATACTTTAAAATAAAATATTAAGTATTATATTAGTATTATCAGTGATCAATAATGATAAAAGAAATTAAATTTACCGATAAAGCACTAAAACAGATAAATATTCTATTGTCAAAAAAAGATAAGGGCTCTTTTTTTAGAATCGCTATAAAAGGTGGTGGTTGTTCGGGTTTTCAATATGAATTTACTTTTGACAAAATTAAATCTACTGAAGATTTAATTTACGAAAATATATTAATTGATAAAACGTCAGCAGATCTTTTAAAAGGATCAGAAGTTGATTTCGTAAGTGAATTAATTGGCTCTCAATTTAAAATCACTAATCCACAAACAAAATCATCTTGTGGCTGTGGCGTGTCATTTTCATTATAATGTTAATATCATCATGGAATGTAAATTCTGTGCGTGCGCGAATTGATAATATTAAAAAATATATTATAAAATATAAACCTGATATTCTTATGATGCAGGAAATAAAAACTGAAAATAAATATTTTCCATTCGATGATTTTTCAACTCTTAATTACGAAAGTTATGTTTTTGGTCAAAAAAGCTATAATGGCGTTGCGATCATATCTAAAATAAAATTACAAAATATCAAATTAGATCTAATTAAAGATAAAGAAAGACAATCTAGAATTATTTCCGGTGAATTAAAATATAAGAATAAGAATGTTAAATTAATAAATATTTATACGCCAAACGGTAATCCAATTGATACAGAAAAATATTCATATAAAATAAAATGGCTTGATGATTTAATCAAACAATTAAAATCCTTAATTAAAAAAAATCCTAATATTATTGTTTGTGGTGATTTTAATATTATTCCAACAACAGAAGATGTTTATAATTCGAAAAGTTTTGAGGATGATGCTCTTTTTAAACTTGAAATTAGAAAAAAATATCGAGAAATTATTAATCTTGGTTTTATAGATGTATTTAGAAATTTTAATAAAAATAAAGAAGGTTACACTTTTTGGGATTATATGAGAGGCGCATGGCAAAAAAATAATGGTATGAGAATTGATCACTTTTTATCATCCTATTCCTTAATTAATCATATTAAGTCAGTTAAGATTAATAAAAATCCAAGAGGATGGGAAAAACCATCTGATCATACACCTATTGAAATCACGTTAACTTAAAGATTTTATTTTTTTTATTAATTCTTCATTTATATTTCTTGGACCTTTATTCATTCTATTTTGATGTCTTCTTTCGCCAGGTAATCTTACGTTTGCCATTGATTTCATTTTATTAAAGAAATTTTCTGCATGTACTTGCCAATTTTTTTTAGCAGTTTTTTCTGGAGAAATTGCTAAAATAAATTCACCGCCGCTAGGTGGACCACCATCATTATTGTCTTTTTCTGCAGTTTCATAACTAAAATTATCACCAACTAAAGCACCTGCCATTAATTCAACCATCATTGCGATTGCAGAACCTTTATATCCACCAAAAGGTAATAACACACCTCCATCTGCAATTGCTGCAGGATCTGTTGTTTCATTTCCATCTTTTGTTAGGCCAGTTCCAATTGGAACTTTGTTACCTTCACGTTTAGCAACCTGAACCTCTCCCATAGCCATTGAGGCAGTAGCCATGTCATATACTACTGGTGTTTTGCCCTGTCTTGGCCAGGCAAAAGAAATTGGATTGGTTCCGAAAAGTGGTTTTATGGCTCCCGCTGGAGCCACAGCAGGTTTGTAAGATGTACATGCAAATGCTACTAAACCGTATTCTGTAAGCTTTTCTGTCTCTGGCCACATGGCTGCCATATGATGAGAATTATTTATTGCAAGAATAGCTACACCATTTTCTATTGCTGCTTTTGCAAGTAGAGGTAAACTTTTGTCTAAGACTACTGCAGCTAAACAATTTTTACCGTTAACTTTAATTATTGATGGTGAGATTTTTTTAATTTCAGGTCTTCCTTTTCCGTCAATTTTGCCACTTCTGAGGCCAGCGACATAAGCCGGTAATCTAAATAACCCGTGAGATAGAGAGCCATCTCTTTCAGCATTTCTTATAAGCTCTGCTAAAATGGTTGCTGTTTCCTCATTACAGCCATTACCTAATAAAGTTTTTTTAGATAAAGAATATATTTCTTCTAATGTTATGCTAATCGTTTTCATAAGTTAGTTTACTCTACTGCAAATATTTAGTAAGAATCAATGAAATTTATTAAAAAAATGTCATTTGAATTACCACCATTAGATTATGCAAAAGATGCTCTGTCTCCAATAATGTCAGAAGAGACTTTAGATCTGCATCACGGAAAACACCACCAAACATATATTTCTAATTTAAATAATTTTATTAAAGATACAGAAATGAGCTCAATGTCTTTGGAAAAAATTATTTTAGAGTCATATAAAGATAAATCAATGGGAGGTATTTTTAATAATGCAAGTCAACATTGGAATCATAATCTATTTTGGAAATGTATGAAGCCTAACGGTGGCGGGTCTATGCCTGCTAGGCTGGAGAAAATGATAATAAATGATTTTGGAAGCCTTGAAACATTTAAAAAAGAATTTATTCAAGCGGGAACTACCCAATTTGGGTCTGGATGGTGTTGGCTTTCCTTAAAAAATGGAAAATTAGTTGTTTCTAAAACAGCAAATGCTGCTAACCCTTTAATAGACGATATGAAGCCAATACTTGGCTGTGATGTTTGGGAGCATTCGTATTATATTGACTACAGAAATAGAAGACCCGAATATTTAAATAATTTTTTTGATAAGCTAATTGACTGGGAATTTGTAGATTCAAATTTAGAGTAATAATTAATTAAGCTCAACTTTTATATTTTCTTGCATGAATAAACGATTTAATACATTGATAATTGAAAAATGTACCTGTCATTAACATTACAAATTTTGAAAAGTCAGCCCAAGCATTCTGAAATATATTTCCAGAAATCACAACTCTTAGAAAATCAAGTCCTCCTAAAAAAATTAAGATACCAATTATAACCACGATATGCATAAATAATTTTTTTTTACTGTGAAATATAGTTGCTAAAAAAGAAAAAATTACAATTGGGACTCCTAAAAATGAAGGTATATAAGATGTAAGTGAGTCACTTCTGCTTATTAGACTAACAAAAATACCAAAAAAAATTAAAAAAAATCCATATAAAATAGAAAATTTTTCAATGCTCATTCCAAAAAAATGGAAATTGTTATTATCTTTATTTGTTTCCTCAGTCATTTGATATAAAGCATTTATTATATTTAAACTCGATTGTAAATATCCTGGTATCTAACAATATCACTTTCTTTTAAAATTGATCCAATCTGTGCTTCAATTATTTTTACTGGCTTTCTATAAGGGTTTTCAATCCTATGTATAGCACCAAGAGGTATATAAACGGTTTCATTTACTTTTTTTAGAAATTTTTTGTTGTTTAAAGTAATTTTTGGACTACCTTGGGTAATTAGCCAATGTTCAGATCTATGAAAGTGCTTTTGTAAACTTAAAACCCCCTTTGATTTAACGTATAATTCTTTTATTAAAAATTTTTTTCCACTGAATAAATTTACATATTTACCCCATGGTCTATGAAAAACATTTTTTTTATTAAAATATTTTTTTTTATATCTTCCATACATTTTACAAATTTCTTTCCAACTACCCAAATCAGACCATTGAATATTTAATTTAATCGCATTTAAGTTTTTTGATTTTTCCAAAACAGCATAATCAAATGATTTAGCGTTGTTTTTTTCAAATGATTTTTTATTTAAATAATAAACATTATTTTTGTATATTGATTTATTTACAGAAATAAGACAGTTTTTATACATATTGGGCTGATATTTTTTATAATTAAAAATTAATGATTTTTTCATTACAAAAAACATTCCTGAATTCCAATGGGCACCTAGCTTAAGAATATTTTTAGCTTTTAGAATATTAGGCTTTTCGACGAAACGAGTAACCTTGTCATTTGACTTGTTTTTTTTTGTTAAAAAATATCCGTAATCACTAGAAGGAATTGATGGTTTAATTCCAAAAATAAATATATTTTTTTCTCCTAAATTTGATTTATTTTGAACAATTGATTTAATTAATTTATTTGGATTTTCAATTAAATGGTCTGCTGTAAAATACATTAGAGGTTGATTTTCCGGTATATCATTAATTAAAGCAGATGATAAAATCGCTGGAGCTGTATTTCTTTTTGAAGGTTCTAAAATAATTTTATATTTTTTAATATTGCATAATTTAAGAGATTTTTTTACTTCTTTAAGGTATTTTTTATTAGTACTTATAATTGGATAATCAAATGATTTATTTTTAATCCTTTCAAATGTTTTTGCAATTAATGTCCATCCTCCAAAATCAATAAATTGTTTTGCTTGATGTGTTTTTTGATTTGGCCAAAGTCTTGTTCCTGATCCCCCGCAAAGTATAATAGGTCTAATTTTCATCAAATATCAGCGTAAACTTTTACCTCATTTTTGCCACCCGGATGTGTTGGTGCACCTAGATAAGCTGGCCCCACTGTTTGTGCATATTTCCAAAGTGTTCCATTGCCAAAATTTATTTTCTTCGGTTTCCATTTTTTTTTTCTGATAGCTAATTCTTTTTTTGATAATCTCACATTTATAGTGCCTTTTTTTGCATCAATATCGATAACATCACCGTTACGCAAAAGTGCTATTGGACCTCCAATAGATGCTTCTGGACCAACATGTCCGATGCAAAAACCTCTTGTAGCGCCAGAAAATCTACCATCAGTTATTAAAGCAACTTTCTCACCTTTTCCTTGACCATAAATAGCGCCTGTAGTTTGAAGCATTTCTCTCATTCCAGGACCTCCTTTTGGACCTTCGTATCTAATTATTATTATATCTCCATCTTTATACTTTCTATTTTGCACAGCTTTAAAGGCATCTTCTTCTGTATCAAAA
>CACOZH010000030.1 GCA_902631595.1 uncultured Pelagibacteraceae bacterium
TGCAAAAGTTCCTTCTATAATAATTTATAAAATGAATTTTATTAATTTTTTTATTATAAAGTTTTTAGTTAAGACCAAATTTGCAAATATTATTAATATAATTAATCAAAAAGAGATAATCCCTGAATTGATTCAAAAAGAATGTAATTCAAAAGAAATTTTTAGATCTGTTGTATATTTATTGAGAAATCCAAATCTTCTGAAAAAACAAATGTATCATGTAAAAAATACACTTAATGAAATTGAATCTAAAACATCTTCATCTTCAGAAGCTTCAGCAGTCATATCAAGCTATCTTAGCACCTAGTCTTTTTTGAACTTCTTCTTTTCCTAAAGATAAAATTATATCATAAATACCAGGTCCAAATTTTGAACCAGTTAGAGCAATTCTCAATGGTTGACCAACTCCCTTAAAGTTTGTTTTGTGAGTCTCTATAAGCTTTGTTATAATTGGTTCTAAATTCTCTCGAGAAGGGAAATCTATTTTATTGTAGTGAGCATTAAAATCTGAAATTACTTTTTTTGCATTATCATCAATTAATTTAACATCGTTTTGATCAAAATTAACTTCATCTAACATAATATATTGACCATTATTAAATATATCCTCAAGGGTTTTTGCTTTATTTTTGAGGAAGGAAAGTGATTTTTTAATCTTATCCCTTTTATCTAATTTAATTTCATTTTTATATAATCTGCAATATTCTGTTAATTGATTAAATAAATCATTTTCATCAATATTTTTTATATAATGTTCGTTCATTGATAAAATTCTACTCATATCTAGTTTAGATGGAGATTTGCCAATTCCATCTAAATTAAAGTATTTTATACTCTCTTCTTTAGTAAATATTTCTTTATCTTTGTATGACCAGCCAAGTCTTAAAAGGTAATTTCTCAAGGCTGCTGGCATGATACCTATTGTTGAATAGTCCTCTAATGTTGAGGCTTTATCTCTTTTTGAAAGTTTTTTTCCCTCTGTCGTGTGTATTAAGGGTATATGTGCAAATGATGGCAAATCCCATTTCATTGCTAAATAAATCTGCATTTGTTTGAAAGTATTAATTTTATGATCATCACCTCTAATTATATGCGTTATATTCATTTGATGGTCATCAACAGATGCTGATAAATTGTATGTGGGAGTCCCATCATTTCTTAAAATAATAAAATCTTCAATATTATTGTTTTCTATTTCGACATCGCCTTGCACTAAATCTTTTAATACTGAAGTCCCATCAATTTTACTTTTAAATCTTACTGTAGGTTTTACATTTTTTGGAGCTTCGGTTTCATTTTTATCTCGCCATTTTCTATCATAAATATAAGGAATTTTTTTTTGCTTCGCTCTTTTTTTTTGTTCCTCTATTTCTTCATTTGAGCAATAACATTTATAAGCATGTCCATTCTTTAGTAATTCATTAGCAACATTTATATGATCATTAATTTTTTTTGATTGAATATATTCATATCCATCATTTTTTATTCCAATCCACTCAAGTGATTTTATGATTTGATTTTTATACTCTTCTTTTGACCTTTCTTTATCAGTATCCTCAATTCTTAAATAAAATGATCCATTTTGATTTTTTGAGTATAGCCAATTAAATAGAGCTGTTCTAATGCCCCCTATATGCAATGGACCTGTAGGTGAGGGTGCAAAACGAGTTGCAACTTTTTTCATAGATATTTTGTAAACTATTTTAGTTGAAGTTTCTATATAAAGATATCAAAACACCTTGGACTTTTACTCTATCTGGACCAAAGATTTTTGTTTCATAGTTTCTGTTTGCGCTTTCTAAAGCAACGGTTTTACCTTTGATTCTTATTCTTTTTAACATCGCTTCATGATCATCAATTAAAGCAACTACAATTTTTCCGTTTTCAGCTCTATCGGCTTTTTTAATTATGACGGTATCACCATCATTAATACCAGCTTCTATCATTGAATCGCCTTTTACTTTTAGACCAAAAAACTCCCCATTATTTTCTATATTTGAAGGTAATGGAATTCTAGAAACTTCATTTTGAATAGCCTCAATCGGCGTTCCAGCAGCTATACTTCCTAATACAGATATTTCATTTTCGTTTGATTTACTTACATCGCTAAGGCCACCTTTAATTACACTTGGTGAAAAAGAGTTATATATATCATTAGCAGAAGCTGTTTCTGGCAATTTTACCACCTCTAATGCACGAGCTTTATGAGCTAGTCTTTTAATAAATCCTCTTTCTTCTAATGCACTTATCAGCCTGTGAATCCCAGATTTAGATTTTAAATTTAGAGAAGACTTCATTTCTTCGTAAGAAGGAGACACACCAGTGCCTCTAATTTTTTTATTTATAAAAAGTAACAGGTTTTTTTGTTTTTTTGTTAGCATAGAACAAATCAAGTACATCTATGTTCTATAAAAGTTCTTACTAAAATACAACCAAAAAAAGGCCTGTAAATTAAGGATTTTTGATTAAAGTATAGAAAATATCGAATTACTATCTAAGTTTTTTAATAACGATTCACCAATTAAAAAGGTTTTAATATTTGTCTGATTTGAAATTTTTAGTACATCATCTTTATTTTTTATACCGCTCTCGGAAATTAAAATTCCATCAAAGTTATTTAAACTTTTATAAATTTCAAAAGTATTATTTAAATCAATTTTAAGTGTTTTTAAATTTCTATTATTTATTCCAATCATAGCATTGCTAAAATCAAATATTCTTTTCGCTTCCTCAATGGTGTGAACCTCAATTATTACAGACATTTTATATTTTAAAGCAACATTATAAAGCTCCTCAAGTTGGTCTTGATCTAAAGCTGAGACAATCAAAAGTATAGCGTCAGCTCCAAAACTTTTAGCTAATGGAATTTGAAATTTATCAATAAAAAAATCCTTACATAAAATTGGAAGATTTATTTTCTCTTTAATTTTAGAAATATGATCCAAGCTACCATTAAAATAATCTTCTTCAGTCAATACTGATAAACATGTAGCATTATTTTTTTCATAAATTGAAGCAATTTCTACCGGATTATAATCTTCGATAATAACTCCAGCAGATGGACTTGCTTTTTTTATTTCAGCAATTAAAGAAAATTTATCTTTTAAGAAATTAGAATATATTTTTTCTTTAAAATTTAAATATTTATCAAATTTATTAATTTTATATTCTAAGTCTTCAATTTTGATTTTTTTTTTTAATAAACTTAATTTTTCTCTCTTTTTATTTATAATTTTATTTAATGAACTAGTTTCCATTTCGAATTTTTTCTAAATGATCAAAGGTTTTTCCTGATAAAATATAATCTCTTGCTTCTTGATAAGCTTCTTTAAAATTTCCTTTATTTTCAGAAACAATTAATCCTGCCGCAGCATTTAAACATACAGCAATAGAAAAATCGTTGTCCTCACCTTTAAAAATATCAATAATTTTTTGTGAATTATAATCTGCTTCTTTTCCTAAAATAGTATCAAAGCCTTTTGTGTTTATTTTTAATTCGTTTGGACTTATTTTAATATTAGATATTTCTCCATTGATTAATTGACAAACATTAGTTGTTGCATATGGTGAAATTTCATCTAAACCGTCTTCGCTATTAACTATCCAAGCATTTGTGATTCCTAAATCTCTTAATGCATTTGCAAACGTATGCAAAAGTTTTTTATCGAAAACTCCAACGACTTGTTTTTTTACAAGAGCGGGGCTACTCAAAGGCCCAATCATATTAAAAATTGTTCTTTTCCCAATTTTTTTTCTAATAGGACCAACGTATTTCATCGCCGAATGAAAATTTGGTGCAAACATGAATCCAAAATTAAATTCATTTATACTACTCTCAACTGCTTTAGCATCTAAATCGATACTAATATTTAGCTTTTCTAATACATCTCCTGAGCCACATTTAGATGATACAGCTTTATTTCCATGCTTTGCAACCTTAACGCCCATTGAAGCTAGTAAAAGTGCAGAGGCTGTTGAAATATTAAGAGTATTTTTGCCATCTCCACCAGTTCCACAAGTGTCTATAGCGTTAACTACGTTGACTCTTAAAGATTTTTTTCTTAACACGTATACACCTGCGGCAATTTCACTAGACACTTCGCCCTTATCAGACAATAATGTTAAAAAATTATACATTTCGATTTCTGAAGCTTCACCTTCCATTATTTTTATAAATATTTCTTTAGTTTCATCGAAACTAAGGTCAATTTTTTCATTCAATTTCTTTAAAGCACTTTCCATTTTATATTTTAACAAAATTTTCAATTATTTTCATGCCAACTTTTGTATTTATGCTTTCAGGATGAAATTGGACTCCGTGAATTTGATATTTTTTATGCATTAAACCCATTATTATGTTGTCATTTGTCGTTGCTGTTACAATCAAATCTTTTGAGAGAGTTTCTCTATCAACAATAAGGCTATGGTATCTAGTAGCAGTAAAATTTTTTTTTATTCCCTTCAGCACTCCAAGTTTAGTATTTTTAATTAAACTTGTTTTTCCATGCATCAGTTTTTTAGCTTGAATTATTTTCGAACCAAAAACTTGTCCAATAATTTGATGTCCTAAACAGACCCCTAAAATTGGAAATTTGTTATAAAAATCATTTACAATCTTTAAACAATTCCCAGCTTGATTTGGATTTCCTGGACCAGGTGATATAATAATTTTTTTATATTTATTTTTAATAATTGCATTTGAATTTATTTTATCATTTCTTATAACATCAACCTTTTTATGAAACGAGGAAACGTAATGATAAAGATTGTAAGTAAAGCTATCATAGTTATCGATTAACAAAATTTTTGACACAGATTTACTCCATTGCTGTTATTAACGCTTTTGCTTTATTTTCAGTTTCGATGAATTCATTTATTGGTTTGCTATCGGCCACTATACCAGCTCCTGCTTGAGCATATAAATAACCATCTTTAACAACTGCAGTCCTCAATGCAATACATGTATCAAATTCACCTGCAGCAGTAAAATAACCTATTCCACCAGCATAAACTTTTCTTTTTGTAGTTTCTAATTCATCTATGATTTCCATTGCACGAATTTTAGGTGCACCTGATACCGTTCCTGCAGGAAAACCAGACAATAATGTGTCAAATTTGCTATATTTTTTATTAAATTTACCAACAACATTAGAAACAATGTGCATTACATGAGAGTATCTCTCTATTTTAAATTTTTCTGTAACTTTTACAGTATTAATTTTTGACACTCTTCCAGCATCATTTCTCCCTAAATCTAAAAGCATTAAGTGCTCAGCTAGTTCTTTTTTATCTTTTAAAAGGTCTTTTTCAAAAAAAACGTCTTCTTTTTTATTTTTACCTCTAGGTCTCGTTCCAGCAATCGGCCTAATAGTTATTTGATTATTTCTTAGTCTAACAAGTATTTCAGGACTTGCTCCTATAATTTGAAAATCATGAAAATTAAAAAAATACATAAAAGGAGAAGGATTTGTTACTCTTAGTTTTTTGTATACATCAATTGGATCTTTTTCTAATTTAGCTTTAAATCTTTGACTTAATACAACCTGAAAAATATCACCTTTTTTAATATATTTTTTAGCTTTAATTATATTTTTTAAAAATTTATTTTTACTGATGTTCGATTTTACCTTTACTTTGATTTTTTGTTTACTCGCTTCATAAAAACTTTTATTATTCGAAAGAAGTATTAAATTTTCGATATCGGATTTTACATTTATTAATGATTTTGAAAAATTTTTGACTTTTTCTTCTTTATAAAAATTTCTTATAAAATAAATCTTTTTTTCTAAGTTATCTAAAATAACAACGGATTTAGGTCTTATTAATCTTACATCTGGAATGTTTAAATCATCAATACAATTATTAGGAATTTTCTCTAAATATCTAATTATATCGTAAGAAAAATAACCTGAAATAATGGAGCATATATTGGGTAATCCTCTAGGTATTTCAAATTTAAAACTCTCAATAATTTGATCAATTATTTTTTTTGGTGAGTCTTTCAAAAATTTAATTTTATCGTTTATTATTTGCTTACATTTATTTCCTTTAAACTCCCAAATGTAATCAGGGTTTCTTCCTAGAATTGTATATCTACCTTTTATCTTACCTTTCTCGACAGACTCAAAAATAAAACTATTCTTTTCAATCAAAAAATTGTTTATCAAATTTTCAGTTTCCTTAATACCATCTGATTTTATTGTATGAAATATTACCTGGTTTTTTTTATTTTGATAATTTTTCTTAAAATCAGAAAAAGATATATTTAACATTATCTAAAATTATTTTTTAATCTTTCAATAGTACTTTGATATACTTTGATTTCATATTTTTCACTTAAATAGATATCGTAACTTGAATAGAGTGTATTTCTTATTTCACTATTTGATTTTAGGGAGTAATTTTTTAAATCACCGCTATTAACTTTATAAACATTATTTATTTTTTTTATGTAGGCTAAATAAATATTATTTAGTGCATCGTTTACAAGAACAAAAGATTTTTCAGGAAGTGAATATATTAAATTGATTGCATCAGCAGAAAAGATTCTATCATC
Organism: uncultured Pelagibacteraceae bacterium; assembly: GCA_902631595.1. Lineage (GTDB taxonomy): Bacteria > Pseudomonadota > Alphaproteobacteria > Pelagibacterales > Pelagibacteraceae > Pelagibacter. Next base: position 6,557 of record CACOZH010000030.1, read on the forward strand.
TGTTATAGAGGTAATTGAAATGTTTTCTATTTTTTTATCCTTTTTAAAATTTTTAAGATCATCATATTTTAATTTTTTATTTTGTATATCTTCAATTAATTTTTTATTGTATTCAGACTTAAATTGATTTTTTAAAATTAAATTAATTTCCTTTATAA
>CACOZH010000031.1 GCA_902631595.1 uncultured Pelagibacteraceae bacterium
GTCTATTACCTGTACCTCGGATGAATTAATTCTGTTGTTATATCTAGGTCCAAATGATTTGTTTCTTCTTTGAAAATAGTTATGTTTAAATTCTGGCACTAAATTGAAGGGGCTTTGTTTAAATCGGTATATTTTTTTATAAAATCTTTAAGCAACATGTTTTCTTGTTTATTTGTATCTAGTCTTCTAATAGTTACTGCGTTCGAGTCAACTTCTTTTTTTCCACATATTAATAACATTGGTACCTTTGCATTAGAATGCTCGCGAATCTTATAATTTAAATTATGATTTTTCAAATCTACGTCGCAAGAAATACCTGAATCTTTAATTTTTTTATGAACTGATAAAGCGTAATTATTAAAATCATCTGAAATAGGAATTACAACAGTTTGAATTGGAGAAATCCAAAATGGTAGCTTGCCTGCGTAGTTTTCTATTAATATGCCAATAAATCTTTCTAGTGAACCAAATAAAGCTCTATGAAGCATAACAGGTATTTTTTTTGATCCATCTTTATCAACATAACTTGCTCCTAATCTTCCAGGTAAATTTAAATCTACTTGTAAAGTTCCACACTGCCAATCCCTACCGATTGCATCTCGCAGAACAAATTCAATTTTGGGACCATAAAATGCCCCTTCGCCTTTATTAATTGTGTATTCTAATTTAGATGCCTCAACTGCTTTAATAAGCGCTGATTCTGATTTATCCCATACAGTATCATCTCCAACTCTTAAATCAGGTCTGTCTGAATATTTAAGAATTATATTTTCAAATCCAAGATCTTTATAAATTTCTAAAATTAAATTTGTAACTGATAAACACTCCTGAGTTATTTGATCTTCCGTACAAAAAATATGAGCATCGTCTTGTGTGAACGCCCTTACTCTTAAAAGTCCATGAAGAGCTCCTGAAGGTTCATATCTATGAACTTTTCCAAATTCAGACATTTTAAATGGAAGATCTCTATAACTTTTCAAACCTTGATTAAATACTTGAACACACCCAGGACAATTCATGGGTTTAATTGCAAATACTTTTTGATCTGGAGTTTCAGATGTGTACATATTGGCACCAAATTTTTCCCAGTGGCCAGATTTTTCCCAAAGTGATCTATCTAAAATCTCAGGAGTATTAATTTCTTTATATCCGGCATGATCCTGCTTTAATCTCATATAGGAGACAAGTTTTTGAAATAATGCCCAACCCTTTTCGTGCCAAAAAACAGCTCCTGGACTTTCTTCTCTAAAATGAAACAAATCCATTACCTTTCCTAATTTTCTATGATCACGTTTTTCAGCTTCCTCTATTCTTTGTAAATAATCGTCTAAATCTTTTTTAGTTGCCCAGCTAGTTCCATAAATTCTTTGAAGCATTTCATTATTTGAGTCTCCTCGCCAATATGCGCCAGCAACTTTTGTTAATTTAAAAAATTTACCAACTTTTCCTGTAGAAAGTAAATGCGGCCCTCTACAAAGATCATACCATTTTCCATGGTAGTAAATTGAAACCTCATCTTTATTTGGTATCATATCTACGAGTTCTACTTTATATTTTTCTCCTAATTTATGATAATGCTCTTTCGTTTTTTCTCTTTCCCATACTTCTCTTCTTGTCTTTTCATCTTTTTCAACAATCGCTTTCATTTTTTTTTCAATTTTTTCTAAATCATCTGGAGTAAATGGCTCTTTTCTTGAAAAATCATAATAAAAGCCATCTTTAATAGCCGGTCCAATTGCCAGTTTTGTTCCAGGAAATAATTCTTGAACTGCCATAGCCATGATATGTGTAGTGTCGTGCCGCATTGCTTCAAGTCCTTCTGGATCTTTAGATGTAAAGAATTTTACAGAGCAATCTTTGTCAATTTGATAATATAAGTCTTTAAGTTCACCATCTACACTCATTATTAATGCTTGCTTTGAAAGAGATTTACTTATTTTTTCTGCAATCTCTAAGCCTGTAACTTTTTTGGGGAAATTAATTTTATTTCCATCTGGTAGAGTTATATTTAACATTAATTAATTAACTTTTTATACTCTGAATAAGTAGAAAAACACATTTTTTCAACATTAAATTTTTTAATAACGTTATTTCTGGCTTCAATACCCAAGCTTTTTAATAAGTTATCGTCCATATTTAATACTCTCATAATTTTTTTACTTAATGATTTGGCGTCTCCTGCATCAAATAAAAAGCCAGTTTTTTCATCAATTATAGTTTCGTTTGAACCTCCAATATTACTTGCAATAATAGTTTTTTGCATTGATTGGGCCTCTACTGCAACTCTTCCAAATGCCTCTGGTTCTATGGAAGCTGAAACAATAATGTCTGAAACTTTATAGGCTAAAGCCATGTTTTTACAATTATCAATAAATTTTAATTGCTTGGTCATTCGATATTGTTCGCTCAAACGAATTAGTTTTTTTTTGTATAAATCTCTACCTTGATCGCTTCCTAAAATAACAGCATAAAAAGCCTCGTAACCCAGCTCAATATTTACTAAGTTAATTGCTTCAATAAAAAGCTCTTGTCCTTTCCAAGATGTTAGTCTTCCAGGCATTAAAATGATTTTTTTATTTTCTTGAATTTCCCATTTATTTTTTAATTTGATTTCATCACTTTCAATTATTGAGCTTTGATCAAAATAATCAACATTAATTCCTCTAAATATAACTAATAGCTTTTTATTTAAATTGATAAATTCTGAGTAGTTTTCTTTTATATGTGAAAAAATAAAATTAGATCCTGCTATTATAAGTTTAGATCTAACCATAACTGAATTATATAATTTTTTAAATTTATTATGGAAATTATATGTACCATGAAACGTTGTAACAAAAATTCTTCTAGTAACCTTTGTTGCAAAGTAACAAGACCAAGCTGGGGCTCTGCTTCTTGCATGAATTATATCAATGTTTAGCAATAATATGATAAAAGTTAAAATCATAGTATTAATAAAAATTAGCAAAGGATTTTTACTATGAACTGGAAGTCTTATGATTTTAACTTTTTTTTTGTCAACAAATTTGATTAAATCTCCTCCGCTCGTAACTATATATGATTTACAATCTTTTTCATAAAGGTAATGAGCAAGATCATAACAGCCTGTCTCCGCACCTCCATATCCAAGCTTAGGTATTACTTGCAAAACTTTTATTTTTGATGGCATTTATTTACTTATAATAATATCATAAGTTGACTGTAAAATTTATGTCAAAATTTAAATATCTTAAAATTTCTAAAAATAGAAGAATTAGATATTTGTTTAATTCTACGTCTGAGGATATATACGTTGTTTTTCTTCATGGATTTAAATCAGATCTTGAGGGTGATAAACCAAATGCCATACAGAGTTTTTGTAAGAAAAATAGGATAGGGTTTCTTGCTATTGAATATTCTGGCCATGGAAAATCATATGGTAAATTTGAGAACGGTACTATCTCAAGCTGGACACAAGACGCAAAAATAATGATTAAAAAAAAAATTAACGGAAAAAAATTAATTTTAGTTGGATCAAGCATGGGTGGATGGATAGGTTTAAATCTTTTTAAATTTTTCGATAAAAAGGTAATTGGATTTATAGGTATTGCCCCTGCACCAGAATTTTTACAAAGACTAATGTGGAAAAAATTCAACAATAAAGTTAGAAGACAATTAATAAATGACAAGTTTTATATTTTTAACCATGGTGGTTTTGAATATAATATTTCACTTAATCTGATAAAAGACGGTAGAAGAAACAAAATATTTAATAAAATTTTTTTTAATAGAATTTTTGTTACTATTATTCATGGACAAAAAGATGATGTTGTTCCAATTTCTATTTCAAGAAAAATTATTAAAATTTTCAAAAATGCAAAGAAAAAACTCGTCATTATTAAGAATGGAGATCATAGTCTCTCCAAAAAAAATAATTTGAAAAGAATAACTAAAGAAATCGATATTATCTTCAATAAATCAAGATATTCTCATTAAACCAATAACATTAACTAGCAAGATATGCTTGTTTGTTTGAAATTGGGTTTTCAAGTTTATTAAGCATTTCTTTTGGACACACTTGGTGAAAGTTTATTAATTCTTGATCAAAATCTTCCAAAATTTTTTTCGATACTTCTGAATTTGTTTCAGTGCAATGTTTTTGTATTAATTTTTTTAATTCGTTAATCCAATATTTTGTTTCAGGTTTTTGCCATACTATTGTCTCTGAGTTTGCTTTATTTTGAAATATATTATCTGGATCATAAATAAAACCCATTCCCCCTGTCATACCTGCTCCAAAATTATCACCTACATCTCCCAATACAACTATTGTACCACCTGTCATGTATTCACATCCATTTGAACCACAACCCTCAACGACTGCTGTTGCTCCAGAATTTCTTACTGCAAACCTTTCTCCAGCTTGACCAGCTGCAAATAAATTTCCAGATGTTGCCCCGTAAAGAACTGTATTCCCGATAATTGTATTTTCTTTAGAAACTATATTACTTTCGATGTGTGGTTTTATTGATATTGTTGCTCCAGATAATCCTTTAGCCACATAATCATTAGCATCACCTTTTAATATAAGTTTTAATCCTTTAATTGCAAAAGCTCCAAAAGATTGTCCTGCCGAACCATTAAAATTTATTTTTATACTCTCATTTTCAATTTGATTATCTCCATATTTTTTGTAAAGTTGATAAGATATTCTTGTTCCTACAGCTCTATTGGTATTTTGAATTGGATACTCTTTTTCAATTTCTTTTTTTTCTTCAATAATTTTTTCTATTTCAGGCCAGATAACTTGATCTAATGTATCTGGAACTTCATTAATTATTTGTTTTTCACAATATCTTTTATTTTTTCCGGGATCAGCTTGAACAAATAAGGGATTTAAGTCTAGGTCATCTAAATTTGGTGAGCCCTTACTTACTTGTCTCAATAAGTCAGTTCTACCAATTATCTCATTAAGTTTTTTAAAGCCTAGATCGGCTAAAATTTCTCTAACTTCATATGCTATAAATTTAAATAAATTAACTATCTTTTCGGGTGTTCCAACAAATTTTTCTCTCAGTTTTTCATCTTGGGTGCAAACTCCTACTGGGCAAGTATTAGAGTGACATTGTCTTACCATTATACATCCCATTGCAACTAGTGCTGTTGTTGCAACTCCAAATTCTTCTGCTCCCATCATGGCTGCAATTACTACGTCTCTTCCAGTTTTAATTCCTCCATCAGTTCGTAATGTAACCTTATGTCTTAAGTTATTTAAAGTTAAAACTTGATTAGCCTCTGTAAGACCCATCTCCCATGGAATACCTACATACTTTACACTTGTTTGGGGTGTTGCTCCCGTTCCACCAGAATGACCTGAAATTAAAATGATATCTGCTTTTGCTTTTGCTACTCCAGCTGCAATAGTACCAATTCCAGAAGATGCAACTAATTTTACTCCCACTCTTGCTTTAGGATTTATTTGTTTTAGGTCATAAATTAATTGAGCTAAATCTTCTATAGAATAAATATCATGATGAGGCGGAGGTGAGATTAGAGTTACACCTGGTGTCGAATGTCTAAGTTTAGCTATCTCATTAGTTACTTTAAACCCTGGAAGTTGCCCTCCTTCTCCTGGTTTTGCTCCCTGTGCAATTTTGATTTCTATTTCATTGCAATTATTTAAATAATCAATTGTTACACCAAATCTAGCAGAAGCTATTTGTTTAACTCTTGAATTTGCCGTATCTCCGTTCTCTAAAATTTTAAATCTTGATTTATCCTCTCCCCCTTCTCCACTGCATGAGGCACCTTTTATTCTATTCATGCCAATTGCTAATGTTTCGTGGGCCTCTTTTGATAAAGCGCCATGAGACATGCTCCCACTACCAAATCTTTTCAATATTTCCTCCACTGGCTCTACTTCATTTAATTTAATTGAATTTTTTTCTTTAAATCCTATTAAATCTCTTAGGCTTATTGGGGGCAAATCATAAATGCCTTGGGTATATTTTTTAAATATTTCATATGAACCTTTAGTGACGGCTGTTTGTAACAAATGAATTAATCTTCCTTGATATTGATGAGTTTCTCCAGTTTTTCTATATCTGTAAATTCCACCTATTGGTAGTACATTGTTTGAACTTGAAAAAGCTTGTTGATGAATATTTCTAATTTTTTTTTCAATACCAGATAAACCTATTCCAGAAATTTTAGAGAGCACTCCTGGGAAAAAATTGTTTACAATTGTCCTGCTCAATCCAACTGTTTCAAAATTACATCCACCTCTATAAGAGCTAATAACAGAAATTCCCATTTTTGACATTATTTTAAGTAGACCTAAGTTGACTGATTTGATGTATCTTCTTACACACTCATCGTAATCGAAATTACCAAATAATCTC
>CACOZH010000032.1 GCA_902631595.1 uncultured Pelagibacteraceae bacterium
CCACTCAATAATATTTATATCGTCTTTTTCTTCAAATAAACCAAGATTATGAAGCTCTTCTATTTGTTTTATTCTGTAAAGATCATAATGCTTCACTTTTAAATTTTTGATTTGATATTCATTTAAAATGTTAAACGTAGGGCTTAATATTTCAAATGTGCTGATATCATATTTTAATTGTAAATTATTAATTAAGAACTTCGCGAATGTTGTTTTTCCTACTCCAAGTTCACCTGATAAAAAAAGGTTATCACCTTTTTCAATTAGTTTTGATATTTTTTTGGCAATTTCAATTAAGTTTTTTTGATTAGAAATATCAATATTGTTACTTTTAGTAACGATAAGCTTCTGGTTTGTATGGTCCTTGTTCTGATACACCTATATACTCTGCTTGATCTTTTGAAAGTTTTGTAAGTTTAGCACCAACCTTTTCGAGGTGAAGCATTGCAACTTTTTCATCAAGTTTTTTCGGTAAAACATACACTTTATTTTCATAATTGTCAGAATTATTCCACAACTCAATTTGTGCAATCGTTTGATTTGTAAAAGATGCACTCATAACAAAACTTGGATGACCAGTAGCGCATCCTAAATTTACTAACCTTCCCTCGGCAAGTAATATGATTCTTTTATTACTAGGTAGTGTAATTTCGTGTACTTGAGGTTTAATTTCATCCCATTTGTAATTTTTTAAAGCTTCGACTTGTATTTCATTGTCAAAATGCCCAATATTACACAAAATCGCTCTATCCTTCATTTCTCGCATGTGATCTGCTGTAACAATATCTTTGTTACCTGTAGCTGTAACAACAATGTCTGCCTGTCCTATCATCTCGTCCATAGTAACTACTTCATAACCTTCCATTGCTGCTTGTAATGCACAAATGGGATCGGTTTCTGTTATCATAACTCTGGCACCTGATTGTCTTAAAGATGCAGCACTCCCCTTTCCAACATCTCCAAAACCCGCGACAATAGCAACTTTACCTGACATCATTACATCTGTTGCTCTTTTAATTCCATCAACTAAGCTCTCTCTACAACCATACAAATTATCAAATTTAGATTTTGTAACTGAGTCGTTTACGTTAATAGCTGGAACTAATAATTTTCCTTCACTTTCCATTTTTTTAAGTGCTAACACACCAGTTGTAGTTTCCTCTGAGAGGCCCTTAATATTTTTTAATAAGTCTTTATAATCTTTATGCATTAATGCGGTAAGATCTCCTCCGTCATCTAGTATCATATTAGGCTTCCAATCTTTGTTTCCAACGATTGTTTGTTTAACACACCACCAATACTCTTCCTCAGTTTCTCCTTTCCAAGCAAAAACTGGAATACCTGCTTTTGCTATTGCAGCAGCGGCGTGATCTTGAGTTGAAAAAATGTTACAAGATGACCATCTTACCTCTGCTCCTAACTCTACTAGCGTCTCAATTAAAACTGCTGTCTGAATTGTCATATGTAGACAGCCTACGATCTTTGCTCCTTTTAATGGTTGCTTTCCTTTATATTCTTTTCTTAACGCCATTAGTCCTGGCATTTCTGTTTCTGCAATAGAAATCTCTTTTCTTCCGAATTCAGCTTGGCTTATATCTTTTACTTTATAATCATTCATGATGCCGGATTTATCAGCTTTAATTTAAATTATCAACTTTTAGTTATAGTTTTTTGGAAATTTAATTTCAATCATCGCTCCACCATTAGGACTATTTGAAGCATGGATTTCTCCATTATGTATTTGAACAAGATTTTTGACAATATTAAGACCTAATCCTGAGTGTTCTCCAAAATTTTCTGGTCTATTACTATAAAATCGATCAAAAACTTTTTTTATATCAGACTCTCTAAAACCTTCACCTTCATCGGTTACTTTAAGGATTGTATAAAACTCATTTTCATTCAAATTAACTGTGACTGTTGATCCTTTTTTACTAAAAGAAACTGAATTATCTAAAAGATTAGCAATAATCTGCTCAACTCTGTTACTTATACCTTTAATAAAATAATTTTTTGCTCCAGATGTAGCTAATTTAATATTTATATTTTTTTTCTCAATGTATATATTATTAAAATCATCTACAACAGATTCAATAACAGGCTTTAAATCCAAATCTTCTATTTGTTCAGACGAAATTGCTAATTCATCTTTTAACATTTGAGAATAGTCTGTAATTAATCGATCAATTCGAGAAACATCGTGTGTCATAATATTGAGAAGCTTTTCTCTTTTATCTTTATCTGTTGTATCTGAAATAATTTCAGATGCACTTTTAAGAGAAGCAAGTGGATTTCTTATTTCATGAACCAAATCTGTCGAAAAATTTTCAGTTGCTTTTATTCTATTGTTTAATTCTTTAGTCATCTCGTCTAAGGACTTTGATAAAACACCAAGTTCATCGTTTCTTTTTTTAATCTGGTCAATTTTGGTTTCTTTTTTACTTTTAGATTTTATAATTTTTGTATAATCAACTAAGTTTTTAATTGGTTTTAAAAAATACCTGTTAAGAACAATAGAAAAAATTAGAATCACAAGTGCAACTAATAATGCAGTTCTTAGTATAAAATTTTTTCTTTCCTCAATTGCTGTTTTAATATCTGGAGAATTTTCACTAATAGCTATATATCCGATATTTCCCTCCTCGTTGGAAACGTTTTTCAAAGTTATTAAAATAAATTGATTATAATTTTCTTCGATATAAGTAAATGGTTTTCCTAATTCACTGGATGAGGCATAATTTTTAACATTTTTATTTAGAGTAAAAATTTTAGTTTTATTTTTTTTGGAAAGATTGTTTTCATCATTTATAGATTGACTAATTAAATTATCCATCTGGATTACCTCGGAAGTTTGTCCAAAAGATCTAGGATCTAGGTCTAATGTGTCAGTATCGCCGATTAAGGTAAATTCATTGTTAAAGATTGTAACTCTATCTAAATTTTGAAATAGAAATCTTGTAGAAAATAAAAAATTTCTTATTTCGTCTTGATTGAAACCAATATTAAGTCTGTTTAAATGTCCTGTAGTATTATTTAAAATTTCAATATGATTTGCTTGTTTTGCTTTTATTAAGTTTGGCTGCACACTATTTAAATACAAAATAGTTATAAGACCTATAATTATAAATATTAAAAAATTTATAAATAAAAATTTTCTTAAAATTGAGAGATTTTTTAAAAAATAATTTAACATTAACTAACATTCCATCTATAGCCACTTCCATAACGTGTTTCTATAGCAGAAAAATTATTATCTATCTTTTTAAATTTTTTTCTTATTCTTTTTATATGACTGTCAATAGTTCTATCCTCGATATCTGTATCTTCCCTATAGGCAATATCCATTAACTGAGATCTCTCTTTAATAATTCCAGGTCTTTTTGCCAGTTCTTTTACAATTAAAAATTCAGTTGTTGTTAATTTATCTGGCAATTGTTTGCCATTCCATTCACACTCTAATTGAGAGGGATCTAATCGCAATTTGCCGTGTGAGATAATATTTTTGTTATCATCAATATTATTTGCATCTTTTTTTCTTAGTTGAACTCTAATTCTTTCAATTAAAACTTTTATTGAGAAACCTCCTGATTTTTTTATGAAGTCATCAGCCCCTAATTTGAGACCCAATAATTCATCTACTTCCTCATCTTTAGATGTTAATAAAATTACTGGTAATGAAGTTTTTTTTCTTAGTTTCCTCAAAAGTTCTTCGCCATCCATCTTTGGCATCTTTACGTCAATTACTGCTAGATTTGGAGGAGTTCTGGTTATGCCTATGTAAGCACTTTCACCATCTAAATAAGTTTGTACGTTGAAACCTTCTTTTTCCAATGCAATACTTATACTAGTTAAAATATTTCTATCATCGTCAACTAATGCAATTGTTTGTTTCATAATTCAGTTAAAAATACTAAATTGTTCTAATTAGGGCAATACAAGTTAATTAGTGCAACATCCCCCAATTTTCTCCAGAATTTAAATCTATTATTAGTGGAATAGTAAACATATGATATTCACTTATTTTGACACCGTTCATGGTTTCTCTAATTTTTTTTGAGAATTCCTTTACTTTTGAATTTTTTATTTCAAATATTAATTCATCATGTATCTGCAGAAGAATTTTAATATCTACATCTTTATCTTCATTAAAATTTGAGTTTAATCTAATCATGGCCAAACGCATAATCTCTGATGCCGAGCCTTGAATTGGCGCATTAATTGCTGCTCTTTCTTGAAAATTTCTTACGTTGTAATTTTTATCATTAATACCACTCAAGTGAGTTCGTCTTCCAAAAATGTTATTTACATAACCATTTTTTCTACAAAATCTAATAGTTTCATTCATATAATCTTTAATCTCTGGAAACTTTATAAAATAAGAATTAAGAAAGTCATCTGCTTCAGAGTTTGAAACGCCAATTTGTTTAGCTAAACCATATTGTGAAATACCATAAATAATTCCAAAATTTATTGCCTTTGCTTTTCTTCTCATATCTGCGTTAACTTCTTTAATTTTTTTATTAAAAACCTGTCCTGCTGTAATTGAATGAACATCTTCTTGATTTAAAAATGCTTTTTTTAATTCTTTCACATCTGCAATTTCAGCCAAAATTCGCATTTCTATTTGATTATAATCAGCAGATACTAACGAATATCCTTTTTCTGAAATAAATGATTTTCTTATCTCTTTTCCATCTTCTGTTTTTATAGGAATATTTTGTAAGTTTGGGTCACTTGATGCCAACCTACCAGTAGAAGTAGCTGCTAATAAAAAGGACGTATGAATTCTTTTTGTCTCAGGATTTAAATGTTCCGGCAAAGAATCAGTATATGTGTTTTTTAGTTTAGTAATTTGCCTCCAGTCTAAGACATATTTTGGCAGTTTGTGACCTTTAAAAGCTAGATCTTCTAGAACAGATGCACTTGTAGCAAAACTACCTTTTTTAGTTTTTTTCATTGATGTGATTTTTAATTGATTATACAATATTTCTCCTAGTTGCT
>CACOZH010000033.1 GCA_902631595.1 uncultured Pelagibacteraceae bacterium
CGGAAAAGTGTCAGATGATGAATTCGGTAGTAAATATGAAGAAGGTTTAAAAAAAGAAAATGTAGAATATTTTTACTCTAAAAAGAGAGAAGAATTACCAACAGGAACATGTTTAATATTAGTTACGCCAGATTCTGAAAGAACGATGTGTACGTTTTTAGGAACCGCAGGAAAAATTAATTCAAGCGACGTAAACATTCAAGCAGTCAAAGATAGTGAGATAATTTTTTTGGAAGGCTATCTTTGGGATGAAGGTGAACCAAGAAAGGCATTTGATAAAGCAATCGATAGTGCAAATAAAGTGGCCATGTCTCTTTCAGATTTATTTTGTGTTGATAGACACAAACCTCATTTTTTGGAATTAGTAAAAAATAAACTAGATATAACTTTTGCTAATGAGCAAGAAATTTCGTCTTTAATAGGGGCAAAAAATTTTCAGGATGTCGTAAACTTTTCAAAACAACTTGATAGATTAATTGTTATAACTAGAGGAGAAAATGGAGCTGTTGCAATAAAAGGGGGAAATATAGAGGAGTGTGGGGCAAATAAAAATCTTAAAATTGTTGATCTAACGGGTGCTGGAGATCTTTTTGCTGCTGGTTTTTTACATGGTCATGTGAATAAATTATCAATAAAACAAAGTCTTGAAAAAGGTACAGAAATGTCATCAAAGGTTATTCAGCAAATTGGCGCACGTTTGTAGTTTTTTTTCTTTTGAAACTTCCTTTCCCTTTTTTTGGCTTAACTCTTTTTTGAATAAATTTTCTTGATAGTAACTCTTTTGCAAAAAAGTTTCTTTTTTTCATTGTGAGATCTTATATCCTTTTTTGTTATTTATAATAAATTTGTCATCTCCAAAGCATTCAAATATTTTTTTTCTTAATCTATATATATGAGTTTCGACAGTATGAGTTTCCAGATCATTTGAGTGTTTCCAAACATTTTTTTGTAAATCTAAACTTGTTTTCTCTTTTTTTGAGTCACTCAAATAAATTAGTAAATCGATTTCTTTTTCTGTTAGTTTTAGAATTGAGTTATTGCTTGATATAATTCTTGAATTTGTATCTACTCTATAATTTCCAATTAAAATGTTTGATTTTGCCCCATAATTACTTTTTGATAGATGCACATTGATCTGCTGAAAAAGATTTTTAATTTTTAATGCTTTATTATAATAAATAACATTTTTAAAATTTTTATCTTGTAAAGACGTGACTATCAAAGTTTCAGGATTATTTTTAATAAATTTTTTAAAATTTTCGTCATTTTCGCTAAAATTATAGATGTTGAAATTTAATTCTGATTTAAACTCAGATAATATTTCGTATAATACAGACAATTTATAAAGTGCAACGTTAAGTTTGCTCATAATTATATGATATTTCAGTTAAAAAAAAATACAATTTATGTAGACCAGTTTAAACTAAAATGTTCTGTAGGAAAAGGTGGAATAAGAATTAAAAATAAAGAAGGAGATAAGATTACTCCTAAGGGCATTTTTTCTTTAGGAAATATTTACTATAGATTTGATAGAATAGGAAAAATTGTATCGAAATTGAAAAAAATTAAAATCAAAAAAAATATGGGATGGTGTGATGACTCCAACTCAGTTTACTATAATCGTCTAGTGAAAATTACAAAAAATTACAAGTATTCACATGAAAAAATATTTAGAAAAAGCAAAGAATATGATTTGCTAATTCCGATTTTGTTTAACTATAGTAAAGTAAAAAAAAACAAGGGTAGCGCAATTTTTTTTCATTTGACTTCAAACTACAAACCTACCCTAGGATGCGTAGCTTTAAAAAAAAAGGATTTTTTAATTATGCTAAAGTTAATAAGTAAAAAAGATAAAATCAAAATATTTTAAGATCTTTCTCCAAAAATTTTAGTTCCCACCCTTATAAAAGTCGTATCATAATTTAAAGCATCTAAATAATCATTGGACATACCTAGACTTAGTTCTTTAAATCCTAATTCATCATTTTTTTCTTTAATTAAAGCAAAATATTGAGAAACATCTTTGGAGATTGGAGGCAAACACATTAGTCCAATTACATCAAGATTAATTTTTTTACAATCATCACACAATTCATTAACTTCATTTAATTTAACTCCACTTTTTTGCGTTTCCTCTCCTACATTTATTTGTAAAAAAATTTTTAATTTTTTATTTTGCTTTACTTGCTCATTAGCAATTTTATTGGCTAATTTCACACTGTCAACAGAATGAATATAATCAAAAATACTTACAGCCTGTTTAACTTTGTTGGATTGGAGTTTGCCAATCATATGAAGTTGAATTGCTTTATTTATGCTCTTTATTTTTGACCATTTTTCCAATGCTTCCTGAACTTTGTTTTCTCCATAATCAATATGCCCATAATCAATCAAAGGACTTATAAATTCTAGCGAAAATGTTTTAGAAACTGCAATTATTTTTGGCATGTAATTTTTTTTGTTAAGACTGCTAATTTTTTCCTTAACTTCTATATTTAAATCGATTAAATTTTTGACATTTATATGCATAGTTTAAAAAAGTACTATTTTATTAATCAATATAAACCAAATTTGCTAATTAAACTCGATAAAAATATATCTTTAATTTGGCGAAATAAATCTAAAGTAAATGACAAACTTGAAATAATTAAAACAGCTAAGTTTTGCAAAAAGAATAGTTTTGACTTTTATTTATCTAATAACATTTCTTTAGCTATCAAATTGAGATTAAAGGGCGTCTATATATCAGCTAGCAATTATAAAATGATTCTTAACAATAACAGCTTATATAAAAACTTTAAAATAATTGGCTCAGCACATAACTTAAAAGAAATTAAAATTAAAAAGACTCAAGGAGTTCAAGAATTATTTTTAGCACCTATTTTTAAAGATAAAACAAATAAAGCCCTTGGCATTTACAAGCTAAAACATTTATTTAACTGCTATGAAAATGATAAAATTGCTCTTGGCGGTATAAATAAAAAGAATATTAAACTGCTAAGATTTGTTAATTTTAAGGGTTTTGCTGGTATAAGTTATTTTGAGTAAAAAAAAAGGCCCCATAAAAATGAGGCCTTTTAATTTTTAAAGAAAATTCTTTAAATTAGAACGACCAAGATACTGCGATCGCTTTGTGTTCGTCAGAAGCACCTGCTGAATATCCTTCATCATCAGCTTTAGTAATATGACCTTTAACAGTCATAGAACCCATTGTGTAAGAAGCTTGAAGTGAATTGATTGTTTCATCAGTGTCTGCTGTCGATTTATCTGAAACAGATCTACCGTATGATACGCTTAAGTCATCATTAACTGCGAATGATGCACCATAGTGCATTGCATCGTAGTCAGTTCCTGAAGCTGCATCATCATCGTAAGCATAATCAGTTACTGCAACTGTTAGACCACCCATTACATAGCTAGCTGAGAAAGAAGTCTCTCCTGCTCCATTAGCTTGTGAAGGATTTAAGTCTGACATACCTGCAGAAATAGTTAAACCATCTACAAGATCAGCATATTTTAAGTTCAATGCAACATCAGAACCACCTGTAGCACCTGGTGATATACCTGCAGCTACACTGATACCAGCAAATGTGTTAGTATAACCAATGTTAGTTGGGCTACCTGCACCTGAAGATAAACCATCAGCAACGTGTTTTCCTGTTGTTGAAGATCCTGCAAGTGAATAAGCAGCTGAACCGTATGTGTTAGGTACTAAGTCCGCTGGAGTTCCTTGAGCGCCTGATTGTTGAACATGCACTGTTCCACTGTCACCCATGTCGATAGAAATTGATCTGTCGTCATAGTAAGTAGTAGAAGATGCTCCATCTGCTTCGATTTTTGCAGTTATAGTCCAACCTTGGTCAGTTTCACCTGAACCAGAGAAAGTTAAACTATCACCGAAAGATACTCTGTTACCTGTAATCTCAGTAGTATCTGATGTTGCGTATGTAATACCAACACCACCTGAAACAGACATTTCTAAAGCTTGAGCAGAAGTTGC
>CACOZH010000034.1 GCA_902631595.1 uncultured Pelagibacteraceae bacterium
AAATAGTATAGTATTCAGATCCTTTTAAATCTAAAGAGTAGCCAAGATATTTATCATTATAACTTACCTCTAAATCACCAACACCAAAATATTCAGTTTTTAATTTTTCTTTTTCACTGTCTCCATTCCAAATCTCTTCTACTATATTTGTTCCAATTTTTTTTCTAAGCTTGATTGAATAATTTCCTTTTTCTGTTGTTTTAGTCCAATATTCAAAAATCTTATCTTTATATGGCAGAGACTCATCATCTAATTTAATTCTACCTTTAATCTCAGCAAATAATTTTTTTTGAATATCTTTTGTATCTTTTAGGTGATGTTCAGCATATGCATTTTCATCCTCTAGGTATTTTCTAACATCTGGTAAAAGTTTAGAACTATCCCTCAAAACTTCCAAAATATTATTTTGATGTATCCAATTATAGTCATCCTCCCAGTCAACATTGTGACAAGATTTTAATTCGGGTTTCTTAGTTAATTGTGGTATTTTCATTTAAGATGAATATTATAATTTTTACTTTAATTGCCTTTGTAATTATTTATTTGCTATTAAGGATTATTGCAAGAGCATCAGCAAAAAAAATATCAAAAGCATTTAGAGTATTTATTTTCGTAGGATCAATACTTCTGGCAATATTATTAGCTTTTGGAGGAAGATTTTTATTTTCCTTACCGCTTATTTTATTAAGTCTTGGAATAATCAAACTTAAAGGATTAACTCTTTATCAGATAATTGGATTATTCAGACTTTTACAATATTTAAGGTCATCGAATAGATTTTCATTTAAACAAAATGCTGGAATGAATAATGCCTCTTTGAGTGTAGATGAGGCTTACAAAATTTTAAATTTAGACAGAAATAAAAAAATTACAAAAGATGATGTTAAAAAAGCACATGCAAAAATTCAAAAAAAAATTCATCCAGATATTTCTCCAGATACAACAAGATTGTCTAGTTTAGTGAATGAAGCTAAAGAAATAGTTTTGCAAGATATATCTTAATAAGAAACCGAATTAATTTTGTTCAATACATCCTCAACTGAAATATCTTGTGGATTAACTCTAGTATCATGATCTATAATATCAGCATCAATGTTATCTGGTAATATTTTATACTGATTTATACTGTAATCTGTGTAAGCTCTAGGTGTATCAAGCATAATTATAAAACAAGGTTTGCCTGATTGAGACATTACATGATGGCCAAATGAGTCATTACCAATGTAAATATCACATTGTGAGATTAAAGGGACCAAGTCAGATATTGAAAATGAACTTAGTGAATTGCAATTTTCATTTCCAATTTCATTTTTAAATTCATCGGCAAGTTGTGATTCTGTTGGTCCACATAAAATATGAAAATAAGATTCTGAATTATTAATTATTTTTCTTGCTAAATTGATATAATTTTTAACACCCCATTTAGTTGTAGGTCCAGAAGATCCAATCCCTAAGACTATATTTTTACAACCAACTTTTAATTTTTGAGATGCGAAATTTTTTATTTTTTTATCTATATATAATTTAGTTTCAGTTTTACAGTTTTTAATATTTAACCATTTTTCAGTATAAGACTTTGCAGTTTTTACCAAATGTAAATTTTTTTTAACTTTTACAGGATAATAATTTACTTCTTCAATTGATGCTAATTTTGCTGCAAGTTGTGTTCTAAAACTTGGATAATAAATAAAAATTTTATCAAAGTTATTACTCTTTAGGATCTTAGAAATTTTTAATATACCAAAAAACGTCTTATTTTTTTGATCAAGTGTGACTACAGATTTAATTTTTGGATCTCCGTTTAATGCTTGTTGAAGATTTTTACAAAGTGTAATTATAGTTATTGGTCCATATTTATCTGCAATTTGATGACAATATGCTAAATGTAGAAGATTTGAGCCAAGTCCAACATAATTTAAATAAACAGCAGTATTCATAAAATATATCTTAAAATTGGTTCAGTGATTTTTTTTTAAATTTATAATACAAATATCAATATTATGGAAAAAATTAGAGGCATTTATGCGGCCAGTATGTCAATATTAGATGAAAATCTTGCATTAGACGTAAAAAAAACAATTAAACACGCAGAAAATTTAATAGACACTGGCTGCCATGGAGTTGCAATCTTTGGAAGCACAGGCCAAGCTCAATTGCTATCTGTGTCTGAGAAAATCAGTTTATTAAACGATTTATCGAAAAGTAAATATAAAGATTATTATTTGATTGGAACTGGTTTTAATTCTTTGACTGAAACAATTAATTTTATTTCAATTTCAAAATCATTAGGCTTTGCTAAATACTTAATTATGCCACCTGCCTATTATAAATATGGTCATGAAGAAGTTTTTAATTTTTATTCTAAAATAATAAATACCCATCAAGATATTAAAATTATTCTATATAACTTTGAAAAACTTTGTGGTTATAAATTTAGCCCTGAGAGTGTACAAAAAATTGTGAGCAAGTTTCCATCCCAAGTTGTTGGAGTAAAAGATAGCTCATATAATTTATTTGAAAATTTAAAAATTGATGGCTTTTCTTTGTTGCCTGGATCAGAGTTAAAATTATTAAAAGGTTTAGAGCTAGGATGTTCTGGAGTGATAACAGCTACTTGTAATGTAACTAGTAGTATGGCCAGAAAAGTTTTTGATGATTTTCATAATAAAAAAGAGCAAACAGAAAACGAAAAACTATGTAAAGTAAGGGCAATATTTGATCAGTATAATTTAATCTCAGCACTTCATACTTTTCTAGGCAAAAGAGAAAGTTTTTATAATAATATTTTACCACCTTTAAGTATTTTAAATGAGGAAAAAAAAGAAAAACTTATTCTT
This sequence comes from uncultured Pelagibacteraceae bacterium, assembly GCA_902631595.1. Taxonomy (GTDB): domain Bacteria; phylum Pseudomonadota; class Alphaproteobacteria; order Pelagibacterales; family Pelagibacteraceae; genus Pelagibacter. The sequence goes on from CACOZH010000034.1 coordinate 2,838, forward strand.
GAATTAAATTCAATAGATTTTAAACTTTAATTTTATGAAATTAATTGAGTTTTTAAATACTTTAATTAAAGATGATGGGTTTCTATTGATAGATGCCAATTTGAATAAACATTTAATTGGTCGTCCAAAAAAAGAAAAACCATTGACACTAAAAATTTTAGATAAAAGCTTACATAAAAAACTTCTATTATTACCAGATTTATATTTTGGTGAAGCTTACATGAATGGATCGGTAATTATTGAAAATGGTACATTGACAGAATTTCTAGATATAGCTTTAAGAAACATTGGTAGAGCAGAAACCAATTCCTACAATGCATTAATAAATAAAATTAGAGGAACCTATAGATTTTTAACAAATTTTAATTTAAAAAAACAATCTAAATCTAATGTTGCACATCATTACGACATATCTGAAAAATTATATGATTTATTTTTAGATGAAAAAAGACAATATTCTTGTGCTTATTTTAAAAATGAAAACGATACTTTGGAACAAGCTCAAAATAATAAAATTGATCACATAATTAAAAAATTAAATTTAAAACCTAATCAGAAAGTTTTAGATATAGGTTCTGGCTGGGGAACTCTTGCTCTTGAAATAGCAAAAAAATCTAAATGTGAAGTACTTGGAGTAACTCTATCTGAAAACCAACTTAAATATAGTATTGATAAGGCAAAAGAAAATGGTTTAGAAAATCAAGTTCAGTTTAGATTAATGGATTATAGAGATTTAAATGAAAAATTTGATAGAATTGTTAGTGTAGGTATGTTTGAACATGTTGGAAGAAAGTTTTACAGTACTTATTTTAATTCAGTTTCAAAACTACTAAATGAGGAAGGTGTAGCTCTAATACATACTATAGGTTCTGTTAATCCTCCAAGAGATCCTCATCCATGGATTACAAAATATATTTTTCCAGGTGGTTATACTCCCAGTTTAAGCGAAGTTGTGAAACCTATAGAAAAATCAGGATTAATGCTCT
>CACOZH010000035.1 GCA_902631595.1 uncultured Pelagibacteraceae bacterium
TGCCTTTTGGATAAAGTTTATTTTTAAGATCATACTGTCTGACCTTGGGATTTAAAGTAATTTCTAACTCTGTACTTTCCAATTTTCTTATTTCATCCCTTATCTTTGCCGCCTCCTCAAATTCTAAATTAGACGCTGCGTCTTTCATCTTTTTATTTAAGCCCTTAATATGTTTTTTTAAATTTCCACCTATATTTGAACCTTCGCTGATTTGAACATAATCCTTCTCATAAACACTTTCTAGAATATCAGATATTTCTTTCTTTACAGATTTTGCATTTATATTATTTTTTCTGTTGTATTCTATTTGTATTTCTCTCCTACGGTTTGTCTCACTTACAGCTTTTTTAATGCTTTTTGTCTCTTTATCCGCGTAAAGAATTACTTTTCCATCAACGTTCCTTGCCGCTCTTCCAATCGTTTGAATTAGAGATGTTTCTGACCTCAAGAAACCTTCTTTATCAGCATCCAATATTCCTACCAAAGCACATTCTGGAATATCTAATCCTTCTCTTAGCAAGTTAATACCTACTAAAACGTCAAATACACCCATTCTTAAATCTCTCATAATTTCAATTCTTTCCAGGGTGTCAATATCAGAATGTAGGTATCTCACTTTAATTCCGTTTTCGTGCAAATACTCAGTAAGATCCTCAGCCATTTTTTTTGTTAAGGTTGTTACTAGTACTCGATTATTTTTATTTACTATCTCTTTACATTCATGCATTAAATCATCTACTTGATTTTTTGCAGGCCTTATTTCAACATTTGGATCTATTAATCCAGTAGGCCTAATTACCTGATCAATATATCTTCCTTTTGTTTGATTAAGTTCCCATGGCCCAGGTGTTGCAGAAACAAATACTGTTTGAGTTCTCATAGCGTCCCATTCTTCAAATTTTAATGGACGATTATCCATACATGATGGGAGTCTAAATCCATATTCTGCAAGTGTACTTTTCCTTGATCTATCTCCTTTAAACATTCCATTTAATTGAGGAACAGTAACGTGACTTTCGTCAACAAATATTAATGTGTTATCTGGAAAATATTCAAATAAAGTTGGAGGTGGTTCGCCCGGTTTTCTTCCTGACAAAAATCTAGAATAATTTTCAATGCCAGCACAGGATCCTGTTGCTTCAATCATTTCTAAATCGAATTTTGTTCTCTCTTCAAGTCTTTGTGCTTCAAGTAGTTTATTTTCTTGTTTAAATTTTTTTAATGTAATTTCTAATTCTTTTCTAATATTTATTGTTGCCTGTTCAATGGTTGGTTTTGGAGTTATGTAATGACTGTTTGCGTAAATTTTAATTACATTAAGTGGCTTGACAGTATCACCAGTTAATGGATCAAATTCCTCAATATTTTCTAATTTCTCACCAAATAAAGACAGCCTCCAAGCTCTATCTTCTAGATGACTTGGGAAAATTTCTAAATATTCACCTCTCGCTCTAAATGTACCTCTGTAAAAATTCTGATCATTTCTTTTGTATTGTAATGCTACTAAAGATCTTATTATTTGTTCTCTGTCATATTCATAATTCTTTTTTAAAGTCAATGTCATTTTACTGTAAGCTTCAACTGAACCCAGTCCATAAATGCATGAGACGCTAGCAACTATAATGACATCGTCTCTTTCCAAAAGCGATCTTGTTGCTGAGTGCCTCATTCTATCAATTTGCTCATTAATCGAAGCTTCTTTTTCAATGTAAGTATCTGATCTAGGTACATATGCCTCTGGAGTATAGTAATCGTAGTATGAAACAAAATATTCTACTGCATTTTCTGGAAAAAAAGTTTTCATCTCACCATAAAGTTGAGCCGCTAAAGTTTTATTTGGTGCAAGAACAAGCGCAGGTCTATTTGTTTCCTCAATAACTTTTGCCATTGTAAATGTTTTGCCTGACCCTGTTACTCCAAGCAAAACTTGATTAAATTCACCTTTTTTTGAAGAACTAACAAGTTTTTTAATTGCTTCTGGCTGATCTCCAGCAGGTTTAAAATCTGTTATAATTTTAAATTTCTTCCCTCCTTCAAGTTTTCCAGTCACCTGTGGATTTCTACTCTGAATTTCTGTAATTAGGTCTTGATAAGTATTTTCCATAAAGTAAAGAAGGTAATAAATTAAATATTAATTTCAATGAGCATAATATCAGACAGTTTAAAGAGAATTAAACCATCTCCTACCATTTCTGTTACACAAAAAGCTAGAGAATTAAGAGATGCCGGCAAAGATGTAATAGGTTTAGGGGCAGGTGAGCCTGATTTTGACACGCCAGACAATATAAAAGAAGCTGCAATTAAAGCTATTAAAGAAGGGCACACTAAATATACTGCAGTTGACGGTACAGCAGACCTAAAACAAGCCATTGTAGAAAAATTTAAAAAAGAAAACAATTTAAGTTATACAACAGACCAAATTACGGTTGGAGCCGGTGGTAAACATGTAATCTACAATTTAATGATGGCAACATTGAATAAAGGTGATGAGGTAATAATCCCAGCTCCTTACTGGGTGTCATACCCTGATATTGTTTTATTGGCAGGAGCAAATCCAATAGTTATTGAATGTCCGGAAGAGCAAGGTTTTAAATTATCTGCAAAAGATTTAGAAGCATCAATTACCAACAATACAAAATGGGTAATATTAAACTCTCCCTCAAATCCTACTGGAGCTTGTTACACTGAGCAGGAGATAAAAAACCTTGCGCATGTCCTTAAAAGAAAACCACATGTAAACATCCTTAGCGATGATATATATGAACATATCACTTATGAAGGATTTAAATTTTATACAATTGCTCAAATTCCTGAATTAAAAAATAAAGTGATTACAATGAACGGTGTAAGCAAGTCTTATGCTATGACAGGATGGAGAATAGGTTATGCAGCTGGAGATAAAGAAGTAATAAAAGCAATTGCTAAAATTCAATCTCAATCAACTACAAACCCTTCTTCTGTAAGCCAGGCAGCTGCAGTAGAAGCTTTAAAAGGAACTCAAGAATTTATTCCTATTAGATCACTAGCATTTCAAGAAAGAAGAGATTTTGTAGTTAATTCATTAAACTCAATTAGCGGTATTAGTTGTATAAAACCAGATGGAGCATTTTATGTTTTTCCAAGTTGTAAAGATTTAATTGGAAAAAAAGATAAAAAGGGAAAAAAATTAGAAAACGACAGTGATTTTGTACAATCACTTTTAGAAAATAACAACGTTGCCGTTGTTCAGGGATCTGCATTCGGATTAGATGGATATTTTAGAATATCTTATGCTACTTCAATGAAAAATTTGGAAAAGGCAATGAGTAGAA
>CACOZH010000036.1 GCA_902631595.1 uncultured Pelagibacteraceae bacterium
ACTTATGAGGAGCTAATTAACTGCGGGGAAGGCGGCTTATTTGGTCCTGGGAACGCAAAATTGCCTTTACCTCCAATGCTGATGTTTGACAGAATTACTGAAATTGGCGAAAATAGTGGAGCTTACAAAAAAGGAATTATTAAGGCTGAATTAGATATTAAAGATGATTTATGGTTTTTTAATTGTCATTTTAAAGAGGATCCAGTGATGCCAGGTTGTTTGGGACTAGATGCAATGTGGCAATTGGTTGGTTTTTATCTTGGTTGGCTCGGCAATCCTGGAAGAGGAAGAGCATTAGGTGTAAGTACAGTTAAATTTACTGGAGAAGTTCTTAAAAATATTAAAACGGCGACCTATGAAATTGATATGAAAAGAATATTAATCAAAGGAGAGACAACTGTGGGTCTTGCGAATGGCATATTGTTGGCTGATGGTAAAAAAATCTATTCAGCTGAAAATTTAAAGGTTGGGTTATTTAAATAATGAGAAGAGTAGTGATTACAGGATTGGGTATTGTTTCTTGCTTAGGAAATAATCAAGAAGAAGTTAAACAATCATTAGTAAATTCAAAATCTGGAATTTCTTTTTCTGAGGAATACAAAGAACATAATCTTAAAAGTCATATTCACGGTAAGCCAAATATTAAACTTGAAGATCATATAGATAGAAAAACAATTAGATTTATGGGTTCTGGTTCTGCTTATAATTATATAGCAATGAAAGAAGCTATAAAAGACTCTGGACTAACTGATAATGATGTAAGTAATTTTAAAACTGGTATTGTCATGGGATCAGGTGGTCCTTCAATTGAAAATGTTATTTTGGCCGCTGATAAGACTAGAGCAAAAACTCCTAAATTGATGGGTCCATTTATAGTTCCGAGAACAATGGCAAGTACTGCGTCTGCTACGCTTGCTGTTCCATTTAAGATTAAGGGAACAAATTATACAATGAGCTCTGCATGTGCAACTAGTGGCCATTGCATTGGAAATTCAATGGAACTAATTCAAATGGGAAAACAAGATATTGTTTTTGCAGGAGGTAGTGAAGAAATTCATTGGGCTATGACTGCAATGTTTGATGCAATGACTGCTTTATCTTCAAAATATAATGATACACCAGAAAAAGCATCTAGAGCTTACGATAAAACTAGAGACGGATTTGTAATTGCTGGAGGTGCAGGAGTTCTTGTTCTAGAAGAGTATGAGCGCGCCAAAGCTAGAGGTGCACACATTTATGCAGAATTAACAGGTTATGGAGCAACTTCAGATGGTTATGATATGGTAGCACCGTCAGGTGAAGGAGCGATAAGATGTATGAAAATGGCCCTTGCTACTTCAAGAAATAAAATTGATTATATAAACACTCATGGAACTTCAACACCTGTTGGTGATATTACAGAATTAAACGCTGTTGGAAATACATTTGGAGACACAATACCAAAAATAAGCTCAACTAAATCATTATCTGGCCATCCTTTAGGAGCTGCATCAGTGCATGAGGCAATATATAGTTTAATTATGATGAAAAACAATTTTATAACTGCATCAGCAAACATAAATGAAATGGATGAAAATGCTAAAAAATTTCCAATAGTGACACAAAATCTGAAAGATATAAGTTTGAATGCAGTAATGTCAAATAGCTTTGGGTTTGGTGGAACAAATGCAACTTTAATTTTTGAAAAGGTCTAATAATGAAATTAATGAGTGGAAAAAAAGGTTTAATAATGGGCGTAGCAAATGAAAGATCTATCGCTTGGGGTATTTCTCAAAAACTTTCAGAAAATGGTGCTGAGCTCGCTTTTACCTATCTGGGTGAGGCATTGAAGAAGAGGGTGGTTCCGTTAGCTGAAAAATTGAACTCAAAATCAATATTCAATTGTGATGTAGAAAAAAAAGATGATGTTATAAAATTATTTGAGAATATTAGATCTAGCATGGGTGAGATCGATTTCGTGGTGCATGCAATTGCATTTTCTGACAAATCTGAGCTTTCAGGTGAGTATTTAAATACCTCAAGAGAAAACTTTTTAAGAAGCATGCTAATTTCATGTTTTTCTTTTACAGAAATTGCTAGAGAGGCGGCTAAAATTATGAAGCCTAGAGGAAGTATGATCACTCTTACTTATGAGTCAAACAAAGCAATTCCAAATTACAATGTGATGGGTGTTTGCAAATCTGCTTTAGAAGCAAGTGTAAAATATCTTGCTAGAGATTTGGGGTCAAAACAAATTAGAGTGAACGCAATTAGTGCAGGACCAATTAAAACACTAGCAGCCTCTGCTATTGGAGATGCAAAATTTCTATACAAATGGAATGAAGATCATTCTTTTTTAAGGAGAAATGTTGATATCCACGATGTAGGAAATTCAGCAACTTATCTTTTAAGTGATTTAGCTGCAGGTGTTACAGGTGAAATCCACTATGTTGATGCAGGATATAATAAAGTTGGAATGCCTGATCCAAAAAATATCAAGTGAATTATTTAAATTAGTGCGAAAAATTCAAAACAAAAATACATTTAGATTTTTTAATTATAAATGGAAAAAAGTTCCAACATGGGCGATCGTAACTGAAAAAAAATATGTAAATTGGTATATCAAAAGATATAAATACAAAAACAAAGCAAATTTAAAAAAAATTTCTCAAAACAAAGCAATATATTTTAGAAGCTGGATGTGGATTAGCTAGAGACTCTAAATTATTTGCTGATTTGAACAAAAAAGCAAAGATTTATGCATGTGATCAAAGTATTAATTCAATTAGGATAGCAAGAAGAAATTTAAAAGATTATAAAAATATCAATATATTTCGACAAGATATCACAAAGAAATTTTCTAAAAAAATAAAATACGACTTTATATCTTGTGATCAAGTACTCCACCACACTCCTAACCCAGGAAAAACACTTAAAAATTTATATTCATGTTTAAATAAAAACGGATACTTAAACTTTTTTGTTTGTCGAAAAAAAAATGTTTTTAGAGATTTTATTGAT
>CACOZH010000037.1 GCA_902631595.1 uncultured Pelagibacteraceae bacterium
ATTTGATATATCAATTTATATGCTCACGTCTTGATGATTTGAATACTTTACTTTATCTAATATATGATCAATTTTTTGTATATCGGCATCTCTAACGCACATATTTTCACTTAAATATCTTTTCCAAAAACTAGATCCAGAAATACCATGAAACAAGCCTAGTGTATGTCGCATGATATGGTGTAGCTTTGTACCTTTTGAAATCTCTAATTTAACATAATCAATTAGTTCCTTAATTACATCTTCTCTTGACGGAATTTTTTCATTTGAAAAAACTTCTTTTTCAATATCAGCTAAAAAATAAGGTGAATGATAAATTGATCTGCCTATCATAACGCCATCTACTAGTCTTAAGTGATTTTTAATTTGTTCTACAGTAGTTATTCCTCCGTTAATTATTATTTTAAGTTTTGGAAAATCTTTTTTGAGCCTGTAAACAATGTCATATTTTAATGGTGGAATATTTAAGTTTTGTTTTGGAGTGAATTTTCCGAGCATAGCTTTTCTAGCGTGTATGATAAATGTTTTAACACCTGTCTTTGATAGTAAATTAACAAAATTAAAAATATTTTCATAATTATCTATATTATCATAACCAATTCTAGTTTTAACTGTAACAGGTAATTTTGTTGCCGAAACCATTTCATTTAAACAGTCAGCGACAAGATTAGGTTCTTTCATTAGACAAGCACCAAATTTATTTTTTTGAACTTTTTTGCTTGGACAACCTAAATTTAAATTAATTTCATCATAACCAAAATCCTCACCAATCTTTGCAGAATTTGACAAAAGTTTGGGTGACGATCCACCTAATTGTAGTGCAACTGGTTTTTCCTTTATATTAAATTGTAAAAGTTTTTTTTTATCTCCTCGATCGATTGCTTCAGAAACTATCATCTCTGTGTAAAGAAGAACATTTTTACTTATTAATCTTAAAAAATATCTTTCATGACGGTCTGTGCAATCCATCATAGGAGCAACTGAAACTAATCTATTCATAAATAATTAAGAAATTGATATATTATTTAATTAACTATTAGAAGTTTCTGGTTCTTCCGTAATTGTTTCATTATTTTCTTCTTCAGTTATTTGATCTAATGAAACATCGCCATTTTCTGTTTCTTCTACTTTAACTTCTGGTGAATTAGTTAATTCAGCAAGATCTTCTTTTGAAACTTGAATTTTTTCAGGTATTTTTCTAGCTCTTTTTGATGGTAAAATCGGAACTCCACTTTTAGAAATTTCACCTTTATATAAATTTTCAAAATCGTCACCTACGTCCTCATCTTCTTCCGTAGTATCGTCGATTTGCTCAACATGTTTTCTTAATTTATAAACTGCGCTTTCAACTAATTCGGAAACTTTAACTTTATCCTCAGCTATTTCTCTTAGGGAAATAACTGTGTTTTTGTCATTATCTCTTGATAGAGTTGGTTCTACACCTGAATTTAATTGTGTTACCCTCTCTTTTGCAACTAAAACTAATTGATAAGGGCTTTCTACTTTATCAATACAATCTTCTACTGTTACTCTTGCCATGCGAGGTATTTATACTTCTGATGAAATAAAATCAACATATTTATATTTTAATTGGATTTAGCCTTTTTCTCACTAAAAAAAGAGCTATTAAGGAAATTGATATATAAATTAGTGAGATAATAGCTATTTCTTCAATTGTAAAACCTCTATCAATGAAGATACCGAATAATGCAGTTCCAAAAGCAGTTGCAAATACCATAAGCGCTGTTGTTAAAGCCTTAATAGATCCTATATGTTTTACACCGTAAATTTCTGCCCAAGTTGAAGAACCTAAAACGTTAGCAAATCCATTTGAAATACCGATTAGACCTAGAAAAACAAAGGCAGTTGTAGGATGATTAAAATAAATTATTACAATAACTGAGAGTAAAAGTGGGATATTCATAAAAATTAATAGTTTTCTGCTAGTAAATTTATCTATTAAAAAACCTGATAAAAATAGAGTTATTACAGATAATATTGAGTAAGCCATAAATGATTTAGCGATAATAAAAGGACCCCAGTTTTTTGATTCTAATATGAAAGATTGATATACAAATGTGCCAGTTGCAATCCAAGGCATTGCAAGCATATTTGCGCATATTATATAAAATCTATAATCTTTAATAACCTCAACTCTTGTCCACTCTTTGATTTTATTACTTAAAGTTTTATCATCATCGATAGTTTCTCTGGAGTCAAAATTTAAATTCTTTACTAAAAAATAAGATGCAATCGGCAGAATTACTATTGTAATTATTGAAATTGTTATCCATATATTTTTCCAATTATAAATTGCTAAAAGATATACAATCGAAACTGGAAGAACAAATTCAGCAGTTGATAAACCAAACCATCCTGTGCTTAAAGCTTTTCCTCTAGATTTTGTGAAATATCTCGAAATAGTTGTTGTTGCAGTGTGGGACATCATACCTTGCCCCGCAAATCTCATAAGAAAAATTGCAACAAACAAAAATGCTACTGATGATATTCTTGAGAAGAAAAAAGATGAGAAAGATAATAATAAAATTACGAAAAGTGCAAATTTTGAGATGTTTATATCGTCAATTTTTTTTCCTACCCAAATTAAAAGAAAACTACTTAAAAGAGTTGCAGAGGCATAAATAGAGCCAAACTGGCCATGAGTAATTGAAAGTTCATTTCTTATGCTTGAGTTAAAAAGTCCTAAAAAAAAACTCTGTCCAAAGCTTGAAAAAAATGTAAATATAAATCCAAATATAATTACTTTTAAACTTAAACTT
>CACOZH010000038.1 GCA_902631595.1 uncultured Pelagibacteraceae bacterium
ATTTAGTTGGAAGAAATGAAAGCCAAACTCAAAGTTTAGCTCAAAAGTTAAATTGTAGTTATACTGTTTCGGATGTTTTAGAAGATGGATTTGTTGACAAAATAAAATCAGACATTCAAGATATTAAAGGAATTGCTTATTGTGTAGGATCAATTGATCTAAAACCGTTAAGAATGGTTAATGATGATGATTTTAACAAATGCATGAAGCTAAATTTGTATTCTGCTGTCCACTTAATTAAAGGATTTCATGAAAATTTAAAAAAAAATAAAGGTTCAATTGTTTTATTTTCAACTGTCGCAGCTCAAAGAGGATTTACAAATCATTCAATTATTGCATCAGCCAAAGCTGCAGTTGAAGGACTAACAGTTTCTTTGGCTGCTGAGTTTGCGCCAAATATTAGAGTTAATTGCATAGCTCCAAGTTTAACAAATTCGAAAATAGCAGAACCAATGTTAAAAAATAAAGTTTTAGCCGAAGGTATTGCAAAAGCTCATCCACTTAAAAGACTTGGAGAAGGGAAAGATTCTGCATCACTGGCAAAATTTTTAATAACAGAAGATAGTTCTTGGGTCACAGGTCAGATAATAGCTGTTGATGGCGGAAGATCTAAATTGTCTTAATTTCTTTGAGATCTCTTAAAACAATCGATCGTATTTTTTAATAAACAGGCAATTGTCATTGGTCCAACACCACCCGGAACCGGTGTTAAAGCTTTAGCAACTTTTGAGACTTCATCAAAAGCAACATCTCCAACAATTCCTTTTTCAGTTTTGTTAATACCAACATCAATTACAATTGCATCTTTTTTTACCCAATCGCCTTTTACAAGTTCAGGAATACCAACTGCCGCAACTATTATATCTCCTTTTAAACACTCTCCTTTTAGATCTGCAGTTTTAGAGTGAGTTATAGTTACAGTACAATTTTCTTTAAGTAAAAGTTGTGTCATTGGTTTACCATTTAAATTTGATCTACCAACTATTACAGCTTTTTTTCCACTTAAATTTGGTTCAATTTTTTTAATTAATAAGTAGCATCCAAGTGGTGTACATGGAACTGAGCTTTCATAACCTGATGAAAGATTTCCTACATTCATTGGATGAAAACCATCTACATCTTTCCCTGGAGAAATGGATTCAATTACTTTTTGTTTATCAATATGTTTTGGAAGAGGTAATTGAACAAGTATACCTGAAACAGCATCATCATTGTTAAGCTCATCAATTTTTTCTAAAACAGTTTTTTCTTCAACCTCGTCGGGGTAACGAATAACATCAGATTTGAGACCAACTTCATTTGCTGACTTTTCTTTATTTTTTACATAAATTTTACTTGGAGCAAGTTCGCCAATTAAAATAACGGTTAAGCCTGGGACTTTGTTATATTTGTTTTTTAACTCAGAAACTTCTTTTTTAAGTTCATCTCTTAATTCTGCAGCTACTTTCTTTCCATCGATTAAAATCATAAATTAAAATATCATTGGTGCAATGTAGAGCTTCATACACATTTCGATAAACCAAATCAATAAAAGAAGTATAATTGGAGATATATCAAAGGCTCCGAGATTTGGTAAAAATTGCCTAATCTTTCTCAAAAAAGGTTCCGTTAAACGATATGTAAAATCAAGCACTATATAAACAAATCGATTTGAGGTATTAATAATATTAAAAGCAACTAACCAGCTGATAACTACATTGGCGATCACAACATACGAATATAGTTTTAAAATTTGTAAAGCTAAATAAAAAATTGCAATCATTTCTTTTCTACGTAAATTGACTGACTAGGGAATGCAAATGAAGCTTTATTTTTTTCTACAATTTGCTTTATTTGAATAGCCAATCTCTCTTTCACAGCTAACCATTCATCCCAATCATCTGTTTTAGTAAAACAACGTACATACATATCTATAGAACTTTCAGCAAAACTATCTACTCTTACTGCAAATCCAAGCTCTGGTTTAAAATCTTCGTTCGTTTTTATATAACTTTCTATTTCATTTCTTACTGTTTTGAGTTGATCAACAGTTGAATCGTATTGAAGATTAATTGTCCAACTAATAATCCAGTTTGTTGTTTGACTTATATTGATGACTGCATTTTCAGCGAATTGAAAATTTGGGATAATGGCAATTGATTTATCAAATTTTCTTATCACGGTCGATCTAAAACCAATCTTTTCAACAATGCCCTCAATTATTCCTTCTACAAGAATCCAATCTCCCATTTTAAATCTTTTTTCAACCAAAACTAAAATTCCAGAAATTAAGTTTTTAAATAAATCCTGAGCACCTAAAGCAACAGCTACACCAAATAACCCTAAACCTGCAATAATTGGTCCAATTTTTATTCCCCAAAGTTCTAATACTGCAGCGGCACCTAAAATAAAAATTAAAATTTTAATTGATTTTACTATCCAGCTTATCAATTCTCTAGTAAGAATTTTTCCAAGCCCACTTAGAACATAAGAA
>CACOZH010000039.1 GCA_902631595.1 uncultured Pelagibacteraceae bacterium
AGGAGCAACAAAATAAAATTTATTGAAAATAAAATCTTAAAAATTTTTCTCATTAATTTACTTTTTTGAGTTTTTGAACTTGATTCCAAGCACTATTAATTGCTCTCATTTTATTTTTACTTTCTTCTATAACTTCCTGGGGTACACCTTTGCTTAATAGTAAATCTGGATGATGTTGTTTACTTAAATCAAGGTATTTTTTTCTAATAAATTTCAGATCATCATCCGGTTTACTTTCTAGAACTACATAAGGATTTAATTTATCTGATCCTTTTCTACTTTCTTTAATACTTAAAAATTGCTTTTCAGTTAAACCAAATATTTTTGAAATATTTTCAATCATTCTAAGTTCAGATGAACTTACTTGACCATCAGACTCAGCTATATAGAATAAAACGTTTATTACCTCTTCCAAGACATTTATGTTGCCACTATAAAATTGTGCGATCTGCTGAGCATAAGGCTCATATCCTGCACTCTCTTCTTTTGCTTTATTAAAAATTTTTCCTACTTGATCCAACTCGTTATCTGGTATTTTCAGCTTGTCTTTCACAGCAATTAATTCTTCTTTACTAACCTGCCCGTCCGCCTTGCTTAGCTTCGCAGATAAAACTATTAATGATAAAGCAAACATTCTCTGCCCTTGACCAACTGCAGAAAATCCAGCTCTAGTTCTCGCCCTTGAGATTTTACCACCTAAAAGTGAACCCAGTAACATTCCAAAAGGTCCCCCAAGCGAAAAACCAATCATTCCTCCAATTAAACTTCCCCAGATAGACATACTTTGATTTTTTAATATAATTAAAATATTAAATGATAACAACTTTTTTAACATTAACTTTAATATTTATTGTTTACTTGTGGATTGTTTCTTGGATAAACTATTATAATAAACTTGATAATAGATTAGGAAGTTCGATCTGGAGATGGAGTTATGACTATCCAGTTCTTGGAAAAAGAGACATTTCGTTGCTGGATGATAAAAAATTTGTGGTCCTAAGAAGAAAAAAAAATAAGATAATCACTTATATGTATTTAGTCGTTTTCTTGGGATTTTTAGTTTTAATGTCTTTTGTTAGTCAAATATTGTTGATCATTCAAAGTTAACTTTTAAGTTGATTTCTATTCTTGATATATAAAAAGAAAGCAACAACCTCGTAAGTAAACGAAAAAATATGAAAGATAATTGGTATAGATAATATTTTACCAAGAAGTTTGAACTTTGGTATGCTGCCCCATAGGATAATAAATGCCTTTGCACCAGAGTATGTTTTCCCATTATATTTTACATGTAATCTTCTCAATAGTTCTTTATTTGTTTTTTGCGTATCATTTTCAGCACTTTTATTATTTGTTATATCTACCCACTCTAAGTGTTTTATGCCCTGTTTTTTATAAACATTGATTTCAGATCGACAAATTGAGCAAGAATTGTTGAAAAATATCTTCATACAACCTGCATATACTTAATTTAGTGAAAAGTTAAACAAGCAAAAACGCCTAATTGAAAAAAATTTAAAGTCTCCTAGATTAATGTCATGTCAAAAATACTAAAAAATTCTGAATTAGATGTTTCTACAGCAAGTAGTATTGTATCAGAAACACTTAATAATTGTGATGATGGAGAATTATACTTAGAGGACTCAAAATCAGAGTCTATTATTTTAGATGATAACAAAATTAAATCTTCCTCATATAAATCAGATTTAGGATATGGTTTGAGAGCAATTACCGGAGACGTAGTTGCTTACTCTCACTCTAGTGATTTATCAAAAAAATCTTTAAATGAATCAAGCAAGAATCTAAAATCAACCTTTTTATCCTCAAATGGCAATTATAATTTTGAAATTAAAAAAACAAATAATAAGTTTTACTCAGAAAAAGATCCTATTGAAGAAAAAAATTTTAAGTCAAAAATAGAAATATTAAACCAAGTAAATGATTATGTTAGAAATAAGAATAACTCAGTAAGACAAGTTAGTGCAACTTTATTAGGAGAGCATAGAGCTATAGAAATAATTAGAAGTGGTGGAGAACTTCTGTCGGATAACAGACCTCTTGTAAGATTCAATGTCTCAGTAATGCTTGAAAAAAACGGAAGAAAAGAGTCTGCAGTCTATGGCATAGGTGGTAGACAAAATTATGATGCTTATTTAAATGAAGAAAATTGGAAGAGAGTTTGTGATGAAGCGTTAAGAATTGCTGATGTTAATTTAAATAGC
>CACOZH010000040.1 GCA_902631595.1 uncultured Pelagibacteraceae bacterium
TGACTCTTTTTCAATTTCTTTATATAGACCTATAGTATAAGCCATCATTCTTGAAATATTTGGATCTGATGAAATTACATGAACGTTTCCAGCTGCATGCCAAGAAGAACCTGAGGTAAGCTCATTCCTTTCTAACAGAATACAATCCTTTAGCCCAAACTTAGAAAGGTGATATAAAATAGAACATCCAACTACTCCACCTCCAATTATTACAACCTTTGAATTTTTTTCCATTAAATTACTTTATAAAGTTTTTGCAGCATCTGTATTATGTTTTTTTAAAGTAGGATCGGTTCCATGAGCATAATGTTTGGACATATCTGGATAATATTTATAGGCAATAGGCTTTCTCCCCAATGCTACAGCCATTTCTCTAACATGATGAGGTTCTGCTCCACAACATATTCCAATAAAATTAATTTTCATATTTGAGCATTGTTTTGCAAATTCTGCCATTTCAAATCTATTGCAATATAAGTTATCTAAAGCAACTGGGAAAGCATTCCCGCCAGGAATGCAATCACATCCTTCGTCCACTTGATTTAAAAATCCAGGATGTTGTTCAGTTGTTCTATATGGAACAGGCAGTGCAGCAACATGACAAGAAACAGCTTTTCTAATTTCTGGCAAAAGTTTCATTGTCATTTCTGGACCTCTAAAACAATTTGTACCAACTACATCAGCTCCGTGATCCTCTAATATTTTACAACCATCACCTGGACTAAAACCATCTCTAAGGCCACCAGCACTTCTAAATGCATAGTTGCAGACAGCAATTAATCCAGCATCTTTAATTACTTTAAGCGCAATTTTCATTTCTTCAACCCAAGTAATTGTTTCTGCTATTACAAAATCTACTCCTGCTTCTTTTGCCCACCCAACTTGCTCTTCGAACATTTTTTGACATTCAATATTGCTCTTTTTATCATTAGGATCATAAACGTTTGTGTTTGCAACATTACCAGCAACCAATAAATTCAAATCTTTAAATTCATCTCTAGCATCTTTTGCAATTTTTAAAGCATTTTTTTGTAGTGACTCTAGAAGGTCTTCTTTACCAATTATTCTCAACTTTTCTCTATGTCCATAATAAGTGAATGCTTGTACTACGTCGCTTCCTGCTCGAATAAATTCTCTATGTAATTGTGAAACGACTTCTGGATGTTCTAAAACCACTTCTGGAACAAATGCTCCAGCTTGTAAATAACCTCTTCTTTCCATTGCAAATAAATATCCTTCTGCACAAAGAACAGGTCCTTCATTTAATCTTGTTATTAAATCTTTTGTCATTAATCCTTCCCCCTTTTTTAAATTTTTTGATTTGTAAAAAAAAGATTATTGACTCTGGAAATAATTTGAATGCAGTCTGTAGTGATGTCTATTTAAATATAAATCTTCAAAAGCAAAATATCCAAGAACACAGAATTTTTTTATAAAATTGTAAACTTCTTTAGACATCAATTAAAAGATTACATCTGAAAACAAGGATTGGCAAAACAATTTGTCTACAACTAAAAGTTGTAACAAGTTTGCATTTTTCGTTTAGATATGTTCTCATATCTAACGTTAATTAATTAATTAAAGGGAGAATATGAAAATAAAAAATATAATAATTTCCGCTTTAGTAATACTTGGTTTCACATCATTTACTGGAATAGCAAATGCAAAATGTGGGAAACTTGTTATTGCAGAGCAGAACTGGGCGTCGGCTGAATTAATGGCTAACGTAGATAAGATTATTCTAGAGGAAGGTTATGGTTGTGACGTGGAGCTTGTTCCCGGAGCAACAATGCCAACTTTTACATCTATGAATGACAAAGGTTCACCGGACATGAATCCTGAACAGTGGGCAAATGCTGTTTACACACCATTAAAAAAAGCAGTAAGTGAAAAAAGATTAATTATTGCAAATGGTGCACCAATTACTGGTCTTGGTGAAGGTTGGTGGTTGAATCCAGCGGCTTTAAAAAAACACCCTGAACTTAAAGGAATGACAGCACTTCAAATTTTAGAACGTCCTGATTTATTTCCAGATAAAGAAGATCCTTCAAAAGGTGCTTTTATGGGATGTCCTGCAGGTTGGGGATGTCAATTAGCTAATGCAAATCTTTACAGAGCATTTGAAATGGAGAAAAAAGGTTGGAAACTTATTGATCCAGGTTCAGCTGCAGGTTTAGACGGATCTATTGCAAAAGCAGCAGACTCTGG